>JBIKWL010000124.1:0-15549 GCA_044356335.1 Candidatus Sericytochromatia bacterium | reverse complement strand
AGAGGGCGCACTGAAACTGAATGACCTACAAATTAAAGCGCTTGCAACTGTCGTCCATGCTGCAGCGATTGTTTTAAGACCAGGATTAACGGCAGCAGGTGTTCCCGAGAAATTTTTTACGCGCTCTTTTTATGAAACCAGCTTCAAAAATATTCAACAATTGTTCGTTGATGGTGTCGTAAAATTAATCACAGAAATCGAGTCTGAAATTACCACTTTAAACCAAACCTTGCAAAGACTCTTAAATGATATTAAAAATCTCAATGAGCAAATCAAAACAGCTGTGGGACCTGAAAAAGAGGTTCTTCAAAAGAAATTAAAAGATACGGAGTTTGAAATATCTAATATTCGCCAGAAAATTAAAGAATTAGAAAATAAAATTGTAAATCTTATTAAAAAATACACAGTTCTTTAATAAGAGGAAATAAGCAGAAGCAAGAGCCGAGTGGCAGTAATCCACTCGGCTCTTTGTTTATTATCTATAGTCTATCCGACTTGATTCAAGGCAAACGATAGCCACTGTTTATGGGCAGAATGCCAGGTCTCTGTGGCCAGTCCCTGTAAAAAAGCCACCCACAAAACGGGTTCCTGCAAAAGGGCCTGAAAACGAGAACGCTGATAGTTCTGGGGATTTTCTGGCGATGCCTCACACCAGGCTTGCCAACTGCTGATGGCTTTGTCCAGGTCTGCACAGTTGTGATAAAACAAGTAGCGGTAGGCATAAAAACAGGTGCAAACATAGCGCCATTGCGGTAAATTCTGAGTTTTACAGAGAAAATAAATGCTTTTGAGTAAATATTCTCCCTGTTGGCAAAAATCCTCATAACGGGAAAGCAACGAAAGATACAGCAAATAGGTATTTAAAATACCGGTTAGCGGCAATTGCTCAGGCCCTTGGCCCTGTTTTTGCAAGTGCTGGTAAGTGTCTAAAAAATCCAAAAATTCTTGAGACCAAGCAGCAAATGGACCGAACTCCAGATGGACATCGCTGACAGTTAATACCCCTTGCTGATTCTGAAAAAGTGATTGCAATTTTTTACGGGAAAACCCTGCTGTTTTTAAAATAGCTTGAATCACTTGCAAGTTTTGCTGATCATAATTTGCAGCAAGCGTGTATTCCGGCCAAAGCTCTTGCAGCGCCCCTTGAAAAGCCAGGCGTTCAATACTCTCAAATTGCTTGAGTTTTAGACTGATCGCCTCCCGCTGTACATACAAATTAAAATGCATGCGGCGTTCACTTTCAGGCAAAAGCAAAAGAGAACAATTCAGCCTTTCCAAGAGGGCAAACAAGACTTGAAAACCCGATTCAAGCTGTTTTTGTGTACTCTGTTCCAGTTTTTTCATCAGCTCACGGTACTTCACTGACAATTCCGTGCGCAAGATTTCGACTTTGAGTCCATTTAAGCTTTCAGAGTTCAGATTGCTCTCGTTTTCAAGGGCCTGAGAGGCTTGCCTGAGAAAGCGATCGGCCAGTTGTAAATAACTGCTCTCTTGCAAAGAATCTCTTTCTGCCAAGGCATAACCCAATTGCTGTTTGGCCAATAAAATCCCTCTGACACAGGCGCTGGCTGGAGGTGGAGATTGCTCCAGGCGCAACAAGGCTTCGACAACCTGGTTTTGCATGGCCTGAAATTGACGCTCTTGATTCAAGAGCGAGACCAACTCCAATAGACTCAGGCTATCTTCTGGATGGGTGCCCACATAGGCTTGGAGTTTTTCAAGCCGGCTGATTTGACTATCTGGGGGGATTGGCGGGGTATAGCCGCAGAGCGAAAACAGCAGCAAGGCCTCTGTTTCTGGAATATCCAGCAATTTGACAATTACTTCCAGTTTGTTTTGGGGCGGAATAAACTGGGCTTTTTCAATTCGAGAAATAAAGCTTTTGCTCATGCCACTTCCCGAAACGGCACCCCGCGCGACCAAAACCTGATCCAAGCTCTCTCCCAATGCCTGTTGGGTGAGTTTTTTTTGTTTGCGGTAAAGACGAATCGTCGTCCCTATTTGAGGATCAATCTGGATCTGAACACTCATACAGTCAGCCTTTAAAATTCATGGGTTAGGGACAGCGTCGATTGATTCTTAACTTCAAGAATATTCTCCAGTTTAGCCCTTAACTCTTTTGACTGTCAATCCATCCCTGTTTGAAGCCAATAAGTGGGGAAAGTTGATTGAGAATCCACTATTAATTTCTCAAAGAAAAGAATTTATCCTGAACAGCCCGGACTTAGCTGTTTCAAATAACCCCGGGAACGGTTATCAAGCCCGAATAATCTGGGGGATTTACGGGTTTTACAGTCTGAGAGAGTGTGTTAAGATTATTAACAAGAACATGCTTAACCAGATTTGCCTCCCCCCCCAAAAACAGGTAATCCGCTTTGAAATTGAGTTAAAAAACCATGAATAACCCTGTCTTTTCTTCAGCTAAAACCTTTGTTGCATCCGGATTGACGGTTCTGCTTTGCGCCTGTCAAACGGTGCCCGCTCCTAGCAGCGGATCGATTTCAGCGACGGGCCCAGCCGCCAACGTTTCGGTTCCCAAGAATCAAGCCCCAGTCCCCACAGAAAAAACATTCTTGGGCATTTACATGGTGGGCAGCGATCTCGAAGATGACATCAAACCCCGCAATGGCCTCTCCGATGAAGAAGACAGTGGTAAAATCAGCACGCGGGGTTCAGGCAGCAGTGACCTGCGTGAATTAATTGAAGTCTGGCAAACTTTGACTCCTACGCAGCAGGGCAGTTTAGACATTTTGGTGGCCTTTGGCGGGGCGCGCAAACAGGGCTGGCGCGGTGTCAAATACGCAGACATGGCCTGCATTCAACAAGATGGCAAAGACAATTATTTTGGCAATGACAGCTGTTATCAAGCACAAGATGCCCAGGCCAATATGTCCGAAGAGCAAACGCTGAAGGCTTTTTTGGACAAAGTCAAAAGCCAAAGCAAAGATGATTCCCGTGTGATCGTCGATCTCTGGGATCATGGCGCTGCCTTTTTGGGTATGGGCCACGATACCAATCATGAAAGCGCCGAATTGATCCCTTTGCCCCAATTGCAAAGCGCTTTTCAAAAATCGGGCTTAAAGGTCGATCTCTTGGGCTTTGATGCCTGTCTGATGGCCAGCCTCGAAGTGGCCCGTGTGGTTCAGCCTTTTGCAGACTATCTTTTGGCCTCCCAAGAACTCGAGCCCGGACATGGCTGGCATTATGGTGATTTTCTCAATGCCTTGCTCAATACCCCAGATATCCCCAGTTTGGGCAAAACCATGATTGACAGTTTTATCACCCACAGCAGCCATCAAAAGACCCGCAACAAAACGCTTTCGTTGACTGATCTTAAACAAATCCCCGCTTTGCTGAGCAGCTTGGACACGTTTGTCAGTCAGTTGCCCGCCAATACACCTGTCCCGGTTTTGCCCTCTTTGCAGGCCACGCCTGAATTTGGCGTCCAGTCGCGTGGAGGCGTGGCTTACACGATCGATCTCCGTGAGTTTGTCAACAATATCACCCGCTATCAAACGGATTTGGCAAGTTCAGGCCAGGCCGTTTTGGCCCAGCTCAAACAGAGCATTGTCTATAGCCGAGAAGATGGCTCCAAACCGGGTGCGGGAGGCATTACTATTTTTTCGCTCAGCCGGGAACTCAAACCCAGTTACAATCAAGATCAAAGTGTTTCGCGGACATTTTTGGGCTTTGTCGAACAGTGGTTGGCCCAGCAGGCGGCGAGCACAGCGCAGCCAGAACTCAAAAATGATGGTTTTCAAACAGCCCAAGCAACCCCCCCAGGTCTTGAGGTGCCTTTGCCTGAATGCCGCAATGCCAGCGGTGAAATTGGCCAATGTCTACAGGTTCAACCCGCTCAAGGGGCCCGTTTAGAACGGGTTTTGGCCCTTGACAATACCCAGGGTGTGCAGATTCTCAGCCGTGAAAAATTGGTGCCAGTGGATTTGCAAGCCAGTCGCTATTTCGCTCCCCGCTGGGACGGCAGCTGGTTCCAGGTCTGTGATGGGAATTGTCAGACCAGCCCGGGTTTGTTTCCCCCTGCCATCTTTAGCCACAGCACCCGCGAAGGTCATCGGATATATATCGCAGAAGCCGAACTCAATGGCCAAACCATCGATTTGTACCTTGAATTAAATCCCGCCACAGCAGAAGTCCTGAATACCTGGGCTGTGCCCCATATCAAATCGCGCAAAGGCACGCTGATCCCCTCCCGTTTAGAACTGACCCCAGAACCGGGAGACAGTTTGCAATTTGCGGGTTATGCCTTGCAACAGGATGGCTCCCTGCAACGCAGCCTCGGCCCCAAACTCCAATTTCGCAGCCAACCTGTCTGGCGCTATATTCCTTTGCCCGCCAGTGCAGGACAGGCCGTCTATTTTGCCAGGGCCAGCAGTGGCAGTGGCCAGCAGTCCAGTTACACTGCGCCCACACAGGCCGCAGACAGCAATCAACCTTTACAGAGCGCGCCCGTTGCCCCTGTCACAGCACCCGTCCAGGCCACAAAAATAGAAGTGGCTCCCTCACAAGTCACCTTGTCGGGGGCGGGGGATAGCCTGACACCGATTGTCTATCTCAAAGATGCCGATGGCAATTCCTTGACGCTGCCGCTGACTTGGAAAAGTCTGACAGAGGGATTGAGTGTCACGCCACAGGGCAAAATCACCCTTGAGCGGGGCGATCTCGGTTTTGGTCAAGTCAGTGTTACGGAACCCAACTCGGGCCTCAGCTCTGTGGTCAATATTAATGTCAGCCGAGGTGGCAACGGCGGAGCTGTCTCATTGCCGCCCCCTCCTCTCCCTGGCACCTTTGTCTTGAGCTCTGTGAGCCCCAAATTTGGCTATAACACAGGGGTCACCTCGATTACCCTCAGTGGCAGTAATTTTGTCGCTGGCAGTTCTGTTCAAATTGGGGCAACCCCAGCCACCAACGTCGTGGTGGTCAATTCCACCACCATTACCGCTGATGTCCCGGCGGGTCTGGCTTCCAACCGTTACAATCTTCAGGTGAACGCTCCGGGGCTGGTCTCCCAGAGTTTAACGCGGGCTTTTGGTGTGAAAAACGCCCCTTTTGCGGTGAATTGGGCCCAGAGTTCTACCACTGGGATGGTGCTGAATACCGGCGATATGAATTCAATTGCCTTTGACTATTCAGATCCCAATCTGCGTTATGTGGCCGGCAGCAATTTTGGTGGCAATAACCATCTTTATCGCAGCTCGGATGGCGGCAATACGTGGAGTCAACTCGTCACAGGGCTGCCGCCGCTTTCGAATCTTTTCCATCTCACGGTGGATCCCACCCGCCCAGGCCGGATTTATGTCGGCTCAAATGGCAATACGGTGTATCGCAGCACAGACAATGCGGTCAACTGGACCCACCAATCATCAGGTTTTCCCAATACCTTTCAGCGCAGCCGGGTGGTGATCGACCCCGTCAATCCAGATATTCTCTATACCCCTCTGGGCAATTACAGCACTACGGGGGTACTTGCCAAAAGTACCGATGGCGGCAATAACTGGGCCCTGCTGAATGGGGATATTCCCACCCCCAATACCCGCAATGCCTTTGATCTGGTTGTGGATCCCAGCAATACACAGACGCTCTATTTGGGGCTGACCAATGGCATTGACGTGATGAAATCCACCAATGGGGGAGCAAATTGGGTTGCAGCCAATACAGGCCTGACCAATGCGGGGGGCTTCAGTGGCACTCGGCGTTTGTTGCTCAACCCCCAACAGCCCAATACCCTCTATGCCATGAATGGTGGGTTCAGTGGCTCCACGATCTACCGCAGCACCGATGGGGGAGCCAACTGGGCGGCCTTAACAACCGGCTTGCCAGCCATCAATCCTGGCGTCGTCTATTTGGCGGATATGGCCATGGATCCCACGTATCCCAATATTCTCTATGCTGCGTTTATCGGCGCTGGGGTGTATAAATCCATTGATGGGGGGGACAATTGGCAAGCGATCAATACAGGCCTGCCCAATACACCCTTCCCCTTTGTGATCAACCTGGCTGTACATCCCTTGCTGGAAGATCTCCTGTATATCACCGTCAGTGGAACGGGAACCGATCCCCTTTACCAAACAGTGCCTTAAGCAAAATCGCCCAGTGCCGGACGGCCAAAACCGTCAAAACGCTTGCGGTCGGAACTTTGGGAAAGTTGGTACTCTTTCATGACCACCGCCTGGGTCCAGTGTTTGCCATCGGGCCCTTTGCCCGCGGTATTGCCTTCGACTGTGACCAAATGGCCGGTTTGGGCATTGTAAGAGACCACCATGCCGACATGGCCATGGTTAAACAGCGCCACGTCTCCGGCTTGAATCGGGAGGTTTTGCCATTGAAAGGTATTGGCCGCCGCTGAATAATGGCCAAAGAGTTTTGGATTGTTTTTTAAATAAGCGTGGTTATCTGATTCTTGCAGCATGTAATACTGACGGGTGCTGCCCTGGGACTGGTGTTGCAGGCGCAGTCCATCCAATTGCTGGTTCTTGCCTGCACTGTGATCGGTATAGCTGCGGTACATAAAAAATTCGCGGGCTTTTTGGTACGAGGCATAGTGTTCTGGGTATTTAAACCCCGCTTGGGTATGGGCAAATGCGGTAAAAAAGCCGCACCATTCGTAGCCTTTGCCAAAATACGCATTGCGGGCATAGGTGTCGATGCGGGGACTGCTATTGGTGCTGGTCTCTTTGACTCCCTTGCGCCACTCGGCCAAACCGACCTGAGCGGCCTGAGCCAAACGGCTTGAAAGCGCCTGAGACGTGCCCGTGGGCGCCGCCGCAAACAAGGGCCTTAAAACGGCCATCGCAGAGGGCTTCGTCGGTTTGGGCTGAGAGAGCTGAAGCTGATCGCCGCTCCGGGCCAAAATCTGGGAGACTTGGTTCAGCGACTGGGGTTGTGGCAAGGGCGGCAAAACGGGTGCCGTCACCGACGCATTGTGCCGGGCTCTTTGGATTAAAAGCCGGGGATCCATTAAAAGGGGAGCGGGTCGAATAGGCTGTGCCATCTTTACCTCGGTTCAACTTTTTAAGCGCTCTCATCGATTTACCTGTTTAAGTTATTCCCGCTCAGCAGAATAACCTGTGAGCAAAGCGAATCGTGAATTTTGCAGTTATTTAGCCTGCAATTTGCCATTCACCCACCCCATTTGCCTTCACCCAGCAGAATAACCTGTGAGCAAAGCGAATCAGGTTGATTCTGCTTGCTTATATCTTCTCTACTTATCTTGTCCTCTCTCCCCATCCTTTCTTATGCTGCGGTTAACCTTTGCCTAAGACATCCGATCAGTCACTCTGCCCAAGCAAGGCATTTCAACTTAGTTTGGAGTACAATAGATTGACCCTTGCTTCCGCCCAGATTCACCCCTCAGCTCATGTACCCGGAAAGGAAACCCCTTGAACGCCGCTCGTCGCACTTTCTTTCAACTTTGGCCGATCATTCTGCTCTTGTCTTGGCTGTTTTTAGCCCTGCCGACTTGGGCTCAGACCAGCGCTGTCAATCCCGAGGCTGGCCCCGACTATGTCACCGGCCAGGTGATTGAAATCCTCTCCGAAAAAACAATTGTGGATGAAGCTTTTGGGCACCAGGAAAAAAAGTACAAATTTAAAGTGCGCTTTCCTGGCAAATCCGGGCAACCCGAAGAAACGGTCACAGTTGAACAGGCCTATACACCCCAAACCGCCAAAGAATTGCTGCCTACCAAAGGCAAAAAATACATTTTCTTTCAAGATCAGGGGATCGACGGCACCCGCAACTATACCCTGGTCGACGTTCAGCGCTCAGGCCATCTGGGTTGGACGGCACTGCTGATGGCGCTCATACTGGTTGGCATTGCCCGCTGGTATGGCTTAAAACCGCTGCTGATCAGCGCAGCCATGGGGGCGACTTTTTTCTTGAGCCATTTTTTACATTTGCCCTGGTTCTTGATCAGTTTGTTGACCTTGGCCACCACCGTGGCCACTTCGGCTTTGCTGAATTTTGGCCTGACCCGGCGCATGAGTGCCTGTCTGGCTGCTGCCGGCGCCAGCTTGGCCGCAACCTTGGTTTTGATCTGGTTGGGCAGCTTGTTTTCGCTGGCAGATTTTAACACCTTGCTCGGGGGCAGTTTGATTCTGCAATTGTCGGCAGGTCTGGCATATATTGTCAATACCACTGTCTCTGGGGTCTATCAGCATTACCGGACAGATCCCACCCTGACCCCTCAGGCCCTGTTGCAAAAATCTGTTTTTTCCGGCCGTGGCTCTGTGGAAGTCGTTGCCAGCCTCTATTTGCTGATCTTTTTGGCCCAGGTGCTCACGGCCACTTACGGCCAAAACGAGGCCCCTGGTCTGATGCAAATGGAGCCCATTCTGGCCGAGATGGTCGGTCTGTTTTTTATGCTGATGGGATTGGCTCTCTCTTTGCCGATCAGTGCTTGGCTCGGCATCCGCATGATCTACCGCCGCCGGGTTTAAAACAGACAAGCATTTTTCAGCTTGACCGCTTGGGATTGCTTGTTAGCTGGGCTCCGAATTGCTACAATGCTTAACGATAAAGTGGAATATTGTGTGTCCAGGGGAAGTTCCCCTGAAAAACCCCACCCGCGTGAATCTTGATTCGCTCTGAATTCAAAGTGGATTCTGTTTGCAGAATCAGACGCGCAAGCCAAAACAGCCGGAAAGCACTCACACCAAAGTCACCGGCTTTAAACTAAGAATGAGGTATTAGGATAGTTTATGTCTTTCACAAAAACTGAAAAAACAGATTTGATCACCGCCAGCCATGTGCATGAAACAGATACGGGTTCACCCGAAGTGCAGGTTTCTCTGCTGACTGCCCGTATTCAGTATCTGACAGAGCATCTCAACAAACACAAAAAAGACTACGCCACCCGTCGTGGTCTGATCAAAATGGTAGGCCGTCGCCGCAAATTGCTGCGTTACCTGGCCAACAACAGCCCTGAGCGTCATATTCAGCTGGTTGATCGTCTTGGTCTCAAAAAATAAATCGGGTGACCCCGCGAAAGATACAGGTAAGTTGAAATGAATACAACCCCCGAATTCGTCGAATTTGAGGTGGGGGGAGAAGTCATTCGCATTGAAACCGGCGTTCTGTCTCCTCTTGCCAATGCGGCGGTGGTCGTCCGCTCCGGTGACACAATGGTCTTCGTGGCCGCCGTTGCCACCTCCGAGGCCAAAGACATCGACTTCATGCCCCTGACTGTGGATTATGAGAGCAAAATGTACTCTGTGGGCCGTTTCCCCGGTGGATTCATTCGCCGTGAAGGCCGTCCCCCTGATAGCGCGACCCTGAGCGCCCGTCTGATTGACCGCCAGATTCGCCCTCTTTTCCCCGATGGCTTCCGCAACGAAGTGCAAGTCGTCTCCCAATTGATCTCCAGCGATCAGATTGTTCAGCCGGATATTCTCTCCTGCCTGGGCGCCTCTGCTGCTCTGAGTCTTTCGAATATTCCTTTCGATGGCCCCACCGCTGCCGTACGCATTGCAAGGATTGATGGCGAATGGGTGATCAATCCCACTTTCCCGCAAATCGAAGAAAGTGAATTGGACCTGATTGTGGCGGGTACCGACGATTCCATCAATATGGTGGAAGCCGGTGCCAAAATGTTGAACGAAGAGCTGATGCTCGAAGCCATCACCATTGCCCACAAAGAAATCCGCCACATTGTCGCTCAGATCAAAGCCTTTGCTGAGCGTTTGGGCAAACCCAAAATGCAGCCTGCACTTTACAGCGTCGATGAGCGCATCCTGGCATATATCCAGGAGCAGGTCGAAGGCAAAATGACCGAAGCCATGCAGACTGTTGACAACAAAGCCCGCAGTGAGCAGATCAAAGGCATTCGCAAGGCCTTTGAAGCCGAAGTGGCAACTTTGCCCGAAGGCCATGAAATGAAAGTCCTGATTGCTTCACGTCCCAAAGACACAGGCAATGCTTTCTACAAACTGGAAAAACGCATGATGCGCGCCGCCATTTTGGACAAAGGTGTTCGCATTGATGGCCGCAAACCTGCGGATATCCGCGAGATCAATTGCCAAGTCGGTATTGCCGCCCGCACCCATGGTTCCGCTGTCTTTATGCGCGGCACCACCCAGGCTTTGTCGTTGACCACGCTGGGCTCATTAAGTGATGCCCAGATCCTTGACGGCACCGATCCCGACACCAGCAAGCGCTATCTGCACCACTACAATTTCCCCGGTTATTCAGTCGGTGAGCCCAAATTCCTGCGCGGCCCCGGTCGGCGCGAAATTGGCCACGGCAACTTGGCTGAACGTGCGATTCTGCCAATTCTGCCCCCCGAAAGCGAATTTCCCTACGCCATTCGTGTGGTCTCCGAGATTCTGAGCTCCAACGGCTCGACCTCGATGGCCAGCACCTGCGCCAGCACCCTGACCCTGATGGATGCCGGCGTGCCGATCAAAGACATGGTTGGCGGCGTGGCGATGGGCCTGATCAAAGAAGGCCCCCGTTATGCGGTTCTGACAGATATCCAAGGCGTTGAGGATCACCTCGGCGATATGGACTTCAAAGTGACCGGTACCGAAAAAGGCATTACCGCCCTGCAGATGGATATCAAAATCGACGGTCTGGATATGAATATCCTCAAAACCGCACTCGAACAGGCCCGCGAAGCCCGTTTGCATATCCTCAGCAAAATGCGTGAAGCCCTCGACAAGCCCCGTCCCGAGCTCTCTCCTTTTGCCCCACGCATCCTGACCATGCAGATCAACCCCGAGAAAATCGGCGCTGTGATTGGGCCAGGTGGCAAGATGATCAAAATGATCGTCGAAGAGACCGGCGTCAAGATCGACATCGAAGACAGTGGCATGGTCTTTATCGTGACACCCGATCAGGAGTCTGCAGATGCTGCCCGTGCTTGGATTCTGCGCCTGACCGAAGAAGTTGAAATCGGTAAGATCTACGAAGGCAAAGTCGTCAGACTGACAACCTTTGGTGCCTTTATCGAAGTGTTGGCTGGCCAAGATGGTCTGCTGCACATCTCCAAGGTGCCCGGCCGTCCCCGCCACATCGAAGATGTCTTCTCTGTCGGTGAGTCTGTCAAAGTGCGCGTATCTGAAATCGACGCTCAGGGCCGGATTAACCTCGGCCTCGAACAGGAAGTCGAAGTTCGTGAGAGCGCTCCCGCTCCCTATGAGCATGGCGACCGCGAAAGCATGCCAGCCCGCAGTGGTCCTCCCCGTGGTGACCGCGACCGTGGTGGCGACCGTGACCGCCGTCCCCGCAATGGTGGCGGTGGCGGCTACCGTCCTGGTGGTGGTGCTGGTGGCCCTGCTGGTGGTGGTGGAGATCGCGACCGTGGCGATCGCCGTCGTTAGTTCCACTTTTGTTGATTCACTTGGCGGGCTCCTACAATGGGAGCCCGCGTAAACAAACATGTTAGAAGGCCCTGTACCTGCTCAGGTTTATCATGCACTGTTCACCCAGATGCAGATGCCCCTGATCTTAACCGACAGGGCCTTCAGCCATTTTTTGGATCTGAATGAAACAGCTGCCCGTTGGCTCGGACTGCCCTCAGCGGAACTGTTTAACCACAGTCCCGCTGAATTTTTTCCCGAGTTAAACCCAGGCAAACAGAATTTTCAAGCCCCGTTTCAAGGCCGCTTAAAAACGGAAAACGAGATCCGCAATGTGATTCTCTATCCCTCTCAATTGCAAGACTATCTCGCCCTGGCCTGGGTGGTTTTGCCCAGTCAGGCTGAGATCGAAGCCGAAAACGAGCGTTTACAAACCATCAGCTTGCGCAAAAGTGAATTGATTGCCAATTTGTCTCACGAACTCAAAACCCCGCTGACGGCCATTTTGGGCTGGCCCGAAATTCTTTTGGATCTGGATTTGCCCGAGCGGGTTCACCAGGCTGCCAGCTCGATAGAAAGAGAGGGCAAATTGCTGCTGGGCCTGATGGAAGACCTGCTGGATCTCTCCAAGGTCGAGGCCGGTCAATTGCGCCTGGATATCCGGCCAGAAAATCTCAACGAAGTCGTGAGTACAGCCTGTGAAATGGTGCGCGAAAAAGCCCGCGAAAAAGGCCTCAATCTGGAATTAGATCTTCCCGAAGCGTATTTGGTGGTCAAGATGGATCCCCTGCGCATTACCCAAGTGCTTTTAAACTTGCTTTCCAATGCGATCAAATTCACGCCCTCTGGCGGTCAAATCCAATTGGCAGTGACCCTCGGGACTGCCCTCGAGACAGGCCTTGAGAGTGAGTCTGAAGAAGCATCACAGGCGCCCAAATGGGTCAAAATCAGCCTCAAAGACAATGGGGTTGGGCTCGAAGCCGAATCCCAGGCCCTGATCTTTCAGCGCTTTATGCGCGCCCCCGAAACCCAGGCCGTAGATGGCACAGGCATCGGTCTTTCACTGGTGCAAAAATTTGTCGAATTACACGGGGGCCAGGTCGGCGTTGAAAGCCAACCTGGCGTGGGTTCGATCTTTTGGTTTACCCTGCCGCTTGCGTTAGATTGAGTCAAATTTAGTCAAAGAGTACGTGGCCAGCCCCGTTGCCCAAAAGCCCCAAGGGGCCATGGGTCGCTGCCTGGGCCTCCAGCGCCCGGTCATAAAACTCAACCTTGCCTTCGACATTGTGGCGATAGAGCGGGGTAATTTCTCTGGGTGGGGCCGCACTGACACTGGCGGCTTTGGCTGAATCAAAGGTGCGATCAGCGAAATAGGTGCTGATCGTGCCAGGGTTGCCATTGGTTTTAAAATAGCGCACATTGCCAGCGGTGGGGCCCTCCACCCGCACCACAGCTGGCAAACTGGGATCTGTGCCCGCGGGCGGATCGCCTGCTTGGGAATTGGCAATTCTGTACTTGCCCAGATCGGCGACAGGCACTTCGGTCAGGCCCATGCGGGTGGGAAAGTCGGCCCAATTGGCTGTTGCGGGGGTTGCTCCCGGCAGCAGCTCTGAGGTGCCCAATTGATCGGTCAGGGTCATGGTGCCCGACATGGCTCCCAGCATATCATTGACCAAGGGGTCGGTAAAAATATCTGAATCTTGCAAAATGCCCATTTGCTCTTGGCAGCCAATCAATAAATTGGCCGCGTGGATGATTTCCCCGCGCTGTTTTTGCAGGCCGTCGATCTCTTTTTGCAAAGCGCCACTGGCATCTCCTGAGGACTGCTTGCGGGCTTCGAGTACCTGAATCTGGTCGTGGATATTTTTGGCGGCTTTGTATTTTTTAAAGGCGTCCAGCACAAATCCCTGGGGATCTTTGCCCGTGGTCGTGCTGCGATCGACAAAGAGCCCCCCTTTGCCCCCATATCCCGCTTTTTGCAAAGCGGCGATGCCATCGCCGCCTGCCATTTCCGCTTTCATAAAGATATCGTAAGCGGGCACAATATTGTGGTAAATGCGGGTATTGCCTTTGACCAGAGCTGCATGTAATTTTTCGAGATTGCCCGTAATCACTGCAATTTTGCCGGGGGCCGCCGTGGGGGAACTGGCAAAGTCTTTGACCATCTCTTTGACCAAGTCCTCAGCCGGCAGAGCGGGGTTGATGCCCATGCTTTTGGCCGCCATGCGGATGGACTGCTCGACCATTTTGTCTTGTACCATGACACGGGCCAAGGCTTTAACGGAACGCTCGTCGTTAACCAACGTGCCATCAGGTGTGGCCAGGGTGTGTAAAGCCTCCAAAGAGGCCTCCAGATTCATGATCTGTTGGCCCGCTTCCCGCGAGGCGTATTTGCCAAAGGTCATCCAATTGGGCACCGTGGGTTGGCCCAAATAGCCCTGAAAGGCGTGATCCAGGCTGTGATAGGTGCGGTTGATCTCCTGATTGGCCTCCACTCCGCTCATGCCGGTTCCACCGGGGGTCCAGCTCTGCGCGCCCAAGAGGTTTTTCTGGGCGATGGGCGCATATTGAAAGTCGGGAATGGCTTTGGCTGCATCGACGTCTTTTTGCAATTGGACCTGCTGGCCACGCACCATTTGGTATTCACGGGTGTAATTTTCAACATGGGTGTCGATATTCTCTAAAATCCGTGTCTCTTCGGGGGAGATGCCTTGCCAGGGCTCTTTTTTAAGCTGGGTCAACAAACTGTCGCTGTTGGATTTGTAGAGCTTGAGCTGAATATTTTCGACTTCTTTTTGCAATTGCTCGGCTTTTTCCATGGCAATCCCACCTTCGGGTTTGAGTGGCGAAAGCGTTTCGAGTTTTTTTACTTCGGTCTCAAGCAAAGCCAGGGCATCTTTGGTGCCCTGACCCAAACCTGCATTGGCTTTAAAGGTGGCGATCTGGCTTTTCATATCCGCAATCAGATGCACGCGCACCGACTCCATCTGCTCAGCGATGGCATTCATCTGGGGCTCGATCTCGGCTTTGCGCGATGGATTGGCCAGCAATTCGGCATTCAAACGGCTGAGCTGGGCCGACTTGACCATTAAATCTGTGCGGCTGCTATCAAGGCCGGCCCGCATTTCGATCAGGGCCCCGACCCGTGTGCTCTGTTTAAAGGCCGCTTGGGCAATGCCCAGAATTTGTTGGCTGGCACCCTTGATCTCAGTTTGCACCCGCGCCAATTGGCCTTCGAGCGATTTGACCCGTTCTGGCACATTGGCACCGCCTTTTTCGGCTGCGATGGCCATTTGTAATTGGCTCTCGCGTGAGCGCAAGGCTGTGAGCACGCCTTCGCGGCTGGCCGCGTTGCTGCGCCCCTGACCGACTTTCATGCCCTGGGTGCCGGGAATCACGATCTCATGATCGGAAGGCGCAGCCAGCAAAAGCCGGGTCTTGAGAATGCCCTGATAGGTTTTGAGTTCGTCGTGTTGGCTTTTGAGTTCGCTGTATTCTTTTTGTTTGGCAGGGTCGCTGTAGAGGCCGAGATCCGCTTCG
Organism: Candidatus Sericytochromatia bacterium; assembly: GCA_044356335.1. Taxonomy (GTDB): domain Bacteria; phylum Cyanobacteriota; class Sericytochromatia; order UBA7694; family UBA7694. The sequence goes on along the minus strand of JBIKWL010000124.1, from coordinate 694 downwards.
AGGGTTTTGAGCCGTGCATTGATTTGCTCAGAGCTCTGATCGAGCAGGGTATTGACCGTTTCGAGGTTGTGGTCGTAACTCACGACCCGCTGACCAAAAGGTGCCTCTTTGGAATTAAACCCGCTGACTTTATCCAGGGCGGCCTGGGCCAAAGCCAGGGTGGATTGGGTCTGAGCGGCCAAATTGGCACCGGGTTTGCTGCGCAGTGAGTCCACCACCTCCAGGCGATTGCTGCTGGATTGCACGGTGCCTTCTGTGTGATGCTTTTGGCGGGTGATCACGCCAAAATGCAGGTCTGTGCTATTGGGGTCAAAGACCGCTGCGGTTTTGGTGCCCGCTTTGAGATCGACCACAGCGTATTGGGTTTCTCCGGTCTCACTTTTGATCTCAACGATCGCCTCGTCACCCGCGTCTTTATTGGCGATATCCATCGCTTCAGAGAGGGATTTGACAACCTGGGGCTGGGCGCGCTGCTTGGTGTCGATAATACTCTGTTGAATGCCGAGTTTGGAGATGTCTACCATTGAAAATTCCTGCTTAGCTTTAAAATTGGATACGTTTAATATACCCAAGTATTAATTTTTGTAAACAGGGTTAAAATTAAACAATGCATTAAAAAGTATTAAATGCTGATTGCTATTTGGTTTTAAGGCTTCATGATTTTTGTAAAATAGCCGATAATCTAAAAATTAAG
>JBIKWL010000259.1:0-4580 GCA_044356335.1 Candidatus Sericytochromatia bacterium | reverse complement strand
GAAGATCCGGCAAAAGTGTTTCGGCTATTCCACGCCATTTCAACACATTTTGGGCCTTTTCTAAGTCATTCTGACTGAGAAAGTGAGTTCGCAATTTCTCATAGCGGCTATAGGCACTGAGCTTTTCCAGTAGGGTCTGACAGTGGTTCAAGTCAGACAGAATGGCTTCGGTCTGTGCCTCTTTAACAGAAACGTCTGACTCTGCCCGTAACCACTGTTCGCGCACCTCATCGACCAGATAAAACATCGCAGGCGGCAGATCTTTTTTGAGGCGTTCAAGCTCGCTCAAATGGTTGGCATTGCCAAATTTGCCGAGGGCCCAGACCAGGCTATAATTGAGGGGAATATTTTCAAACCCCATCAGCCCTGGCACGTATTCAATGCACTCAGACAGATTGTATTGGATGGCCTGCCAGAGCGTCCGGCTAAGAGAATGCCCCTGGATATAGCCGACTTTTTTCTTGGCGGAGACCCGTGTGATCGGCGGCGAGGGCTGCGAAAAGAGCCGCAGACGTTCCAGGATATGTTCTGAATTGGGCCGTTTACCACTGTGGGCACTGGCTTTGGCAACAGGGGCATTCAACGCCTGTTCGAGTGGGTCAAAGCCACTTTCCAATTCGTAGCCTTTGTTCATTTTGCTAACAACCAGGCTTTTGTAAATTTTTGCAGCCGCCTCAAAGGCCACTGCTTTTTCGGTTTTGGTGCCCTCTTTTAAGCTGCCACCGCGTTTGCCATAGCGAAAATTGACCAAATATTCACTGTCGCTGAGTTGCAGCAATTCAGCTTCGTAGACCTTGTCGGAACTGCCCTCTTGAAAATGCAGGCGGGTGTGTCGGATGCGTTTCATGCTTGGCCCCCTTGCGTGTCAGATTGGGTTGTCTGGATTTCTTGGGCTTTCCAAGCCGCTTCGACCTCAGCCAAAATGCCACGATCCAAAATGGTTTCAGCCAAGCGCGGGGGAGGGGGCACCGGGGCCACTCGCTGTCCTGGCAAGGGCAATTCAGCGTTTGCAGATTTTTGGCGAAAAGCAGTTTTTTTGCCTTTTGGGGGAGTTGAATGGGCAGAGAGAAAACCCGTATCTGGGTATTTTTGACGAATTGCTTGCAAATGTGTGCATAGTTTCTGGCCTTTTTCGGGCTGAACCATGCGGATATACTGAGCAAATCCCTGCAGACGCTCCAAAAAACCGGGCTCTGATGAGGAATGTCCGGCCCAGGTTTTGCCGTTTAAACCGTCTTTGTCGAGCTGAAACAAAAGTGCCCGAAAGCATTTGAGCGTGGCAGAAGACACCGAGAGCCCCTGATTGACAACCAGTCCTGTCACTTCTTGCCGGGCTCCTTGGTGCATAATTCGGGTTTTATCCGGGTGCAAGACAAAGCCCTCGGCCTTGAGAATCTGGCGCAGACCTTTAAATAATGCGCCCAGGTATTGAGAAGACTCCGCCGAAAAAGTCAGGTCATCAGCATAACGGGTATAGGCGAAATTCCACTTTTGGGCCAAACCGGCCAGGCGTTTATCCAGACGCTTGCAAATCTGATTGCTGATCGCCGGACTGCACGGAGATCCCTGAGGCAAACGGCGCTGAGCCGCGGCGATAAAATAGCGTTGTCCGTCGATTTCGACCTGCTGACTCTCGGCTTCGGTACAGAGCAAACTCAATAAAGTCGCCACTTCATTGCCATAGCCCAGGCTCACAAAAAGCCCTTTGACACGGGGATAGCTGATGGTCGGAAAAAAATCCTTTAAATCCAAATTGATCACCACTTTTTTTCCGATATGTGGCCGGGCATTGCTGAGAATACCCTTTTGTGGCACAAAACCATGGGCAGCAGGGGTGACCGGCAGGGGATTGAGAATATGCTCCAGAATCCAGTATTGCAGCCGTTTGAGTCGCGGCATCGGGGCGGAAATCAACCGGGTTCCACCGGTTTTTTTGGCCATTTCAAACCGCTGGTAATGGCTCAATTTTGAGACCCGGCGACTGTAGGTCAAAAAGCGCAATTCGTTGAGGGTAATGCCCGCTTGCTCAGCCAATTCCAAAGCGGAATCGATTTCGGGCAAACCCAATGCTTTGAGTTTTTCGCTTTGGATGGCCTGTTGCGCCGAACCAAAATGGGCCGCATCTCCCAGGGTGATCAGTTTTTTTTGTTTGTTTTGGTGCTGCAAATGGGCACTTTGAAAGCGCTTGAGTTCACGCTTGATGCGGGTTTGCAGACGTTTTTCCAGGGCGGCTGCCATGCGCTGTTTGTGGATCAGTTTTAAGGCCGCTTCGGGATCTTTGATTTTTGCCGAAAGTGAGGCAATCTCTTGCTGAATTTCGGCCTTGCGGGCAATCAGTTCACGCGCAGGCTGTGGCTCGGACTCAGTCCAAAAGCCCAAACGTTGCATTTCTGCCAGTATATAGCCATCTTTGCTACTGGCTTTGATCTGTTCATAGAGTTCTTGTCGGCTTAAACCCATCCCCTGGCCCTCTCTTGCTGGTCTCATAAAAGAGGCCGGGTGCAAAAACACCCGGCCAGGCACAATCCTTCGTTCTATCAAACAATGTGCTTGTTACACTCGATGCGGAACGCACTACCAGGTGCATGTACTTTCCCTGAAAGGATCCCGTACATGCACTCTGGTAGTGCAGGGCCGCTATAGTGAAGAGCAAGTACATGATGCATGGCCACACTGTGGACAAGAATCGCGATCCACGATTCAAATTGCAAGGTTCTGGCTTGTGCCCTAGCACATCCTATCAGCTTCAAAATCAGATGCCAATATCGGGTTGATCTGGATCAGCAAATTTTAGAACCAATCGAATGTATACACAATAATACAATATAAATTCACCCCTGTCAAGTCCCTCTTAAAATCTTCCATTGGCGTGTCTTACCCCAAAAAAGCTATACTGAAGCCGCTCAGTCAGGGAGGCCCCGTGAATTATTCCCAGTCGTATCAGCGCCTCGACAACGCGATTTACCAATTGCTGGAAGTGCCGCCTTTGATTCTGGAAATTGGACTTGGGCTATTTGGACTGGTGGACCCGGCACAAGGGAGCGAATTGCTGCACCGTCTGGGCAAGGTGCGCCTGCACATTGGCCTGGAATTGGGCCTGGTGATGCCCCCTGTTTTGCTGCGCGAAAACCCGGCTCTGCCCCGCTCGCAGTGGCGGATTTTGCTGCGCGAGTGGGGAGCTGAATCAGGTGAATTGGAAATGGGCTGCCGTTTGGCCCTGATCGACACCCCAGCCAAAGCAGAACTGAAACTGAACGGCAGGCCAGGCCAGGGGCCCAATGGCGAAGCGGCAGTATGGCTGACTGGGTATGAAGCCCAACGGGCCGAACGGGCAGGCCTGGACGTGTATTCACCTACCAGTGTTTTGCTCTTGCAGCTTCAGGCCTTGGTCAAAACCTATGCCCACGAGTTATTGAGTTTACAGGCCTTTCAGCATATGTTGGAACATGTGCGCCTCAAACACCCGGCCCTGGTGGAAGACCTGATTCCCCACCGCCTGCCGCTGAGCAGTGTGCGACAAATCATGCAAAACCTACTCGAAGAAGGGGTCAGTATTCGCGATCTGCCCTCTTTGTTGGAAGCATTGAGCTGGTTGGCACAAACAAAACGTGAGAGCGAAGCCACAAGTGAAGTGCTCAGTGAAGTGCTCAGTGAAGTTCTGAGTGAAGCCTTGCGGCGCAGTATGGGCAAGTCCCTGCTTTTGCCTTGGCTGAGCAGCAAGGCAACACCAGAAAATAGGCCAGAAAACAGGTCTCACAACACGCTACAGGTCTTGGTGCTTGAAGACTCACTCGAGAAAACACTTCTCAATCAGCGCCAACAGGGTCTCAACGGAAGCATTTTGAGCTTAAATCCCCTGCTCATTGAGGCCCTGTTTAGAGATGTCGACAGGGCCCTCTCTCAAGCCCCTGCAAAGACGGTCATTTTGGTCAAAACTGAATTGCGCAGGGCCTTCAAACGACTTTTGTCACGCAGATTTCCCAACTTGGCCATCTTTGCCGAGGGCGAAATTCCGCGCCAGGTCAAAATTGAGGTCTGGGGGCAATTATCGGAGAAAGGCTTGTAACCCAGCCCTTTTCCTTTTTATACTTCACTATCATGCAAGATGCCATTTTTTGCCAAAACCTGGCCAAATATTTTCGCCATTACCACAAAGAGCCCGGGATCACAGGATCAATCAAGTCGTTTTTTGTGCGCAATTATGAATCCAAAGCTGCGATTCGGGACTTTGACCTGCAGATTGCCCAGGGTGAAATTATCGGCCTGCTTGGGCCCAACGGCGCAGGAAAAACCACCCTGATGAAGATGTTCACAGGCATTATTGTGCCCTCAGCAGGTGAAATTCAGATTTTGGGCCATCTGCCCCACCAACGTGAAAATGCTTTCAGACGCAAAATCGCCCTGGTGATGGGCCAAAAATCCCAGCTCTGGTGGGATATTCCCGCCATGGACTCATTTTTGCTGCTGCAAAAATACTATGAAATTCCCGATGCCGATTTCAAAAAACGCCTGGGCACGCTCTGTGAATTGATGGAAGTGGAAAAACTGCTCAAGGTTCACGTGCGCAAACTCTCTTTGGG
>JBIKWL010000258.1:0-4620 GCA_044356335.1 Candidatus Sericytochromatia bacterium | reverse complement strand
CCTCTGAAGACCCCACGGCCACGGGCATTTCTCTGGACTTGCGCAAGGCCATTGCCTTTCAGGAACGGATTGGCAGCAATGCCAATACCGCCCACGATTTTAACCTGCAGGCCGACAATGAATTGTCGTTTGCGGGCGAGGTGCTACAGCGGGTGCGTGAATTGGCGATTCGCTCGGCTGATGAAACCCTGAACCAACAACAGTTGGATGGTATCTCTGCTGAACTCGAAGGTCTGCTGGAAAGGCTCTCAGACATTGGCAACGCCACCCACGAGGGCAATTTTATCTTTGGCGGTTATCAATCGGCCAAAGCTCCGTTTAAGCCCGAAAAAAACCTGGTGCTCGAAGGCACTGCATTGACTGAGCTCAACCTCAACCGGGGCAATTTTAGCACCCGCTTGGAAACCCGTTCGATGACCACGGTACAGGCCGGATCATTTTCGCTCAATGGTGGCGATCTCTTGATCAATGGCGTGGATATGGGCTCTTTCTCGGTGATTGAACCGACCCGCACTTCGACAGACAATGCCCAAGCCCTGGTCGAGCGTATCAATGCCAAAACGGTTGAAACCGGTGTGACTGCCCGTGCGGTCAATTTTCCCAATGGCACCTTTGCTGCACCGGGCGCAGCCCCTTTGACCGGGATTGTGCTCGTAAACCTCGACAAAAATGGCACTCCCTCGAATAAGCCGATTCAGGTTTCGGGCCAAGGCATTCCGGGGGTGGGCGGCCTGAATGTCTTTCGCAACGAAAACCTGGCTCTCAACGATACCCGTTTTACCTCCCAGCGGCTGGCTGCCGGAGCTTTGGCCAATGTGCCTGCCGGCACACTGACGATCAATGGCGTGGCATTAACTGCCGCCATGACCTTTAATGCCGCCAATACGGCAGAACAAAACGCCCAGGTGATTGCCACTGCGATCAACACAATTTCCAATCAGACGGCACTTTATGCCAAGACCGATGGCAATGGCTTTGTAACACTGCAATCCCAGCAGCCTTTTGAAATTGCCGGGGCCCCGGCCCAGATCAATCTCCCCAACCAAGTCTACGAACAGACCCGCAGTGCCACTGCCGTCAATGGTGTGGTGGCTGCCGCAGGCGCTTTGACCTTGAGCAAAGGCAGCTTGGTTTTAAATGGCGTGGATATTTTCAGTACCCCACTGAGCTTTGATGCCACTTTAACCGCTCCCCAGCGCGCGCGCCAAATCGTCACAGCGATCAACAACCGCTCCACCGACACAGGTATCCGCGCCGGCACCGATGCCACGGGTCGCCTGTATTTTAGCAATGGCGACCAGCGCATCACCGATGTGGTCTACCAGGGAGACAGCGGCGAAAATCTGGCCCAGATTGGCCGCCAGGAATTGCTGCCGCTGAATATGAGCGGTGACGAGGCCTTCTCGGGCCAACGTGAACAGACCCGCCTGCTCAGTGGCCGGGATATTCCCGCCGCCGGGCTTGGCAGTGCCGTCTCTGGTGCCCCCGTGACCTTTGTCGCAGGCGATAGCTTGGCTGCTGGTGAATTGGTGCTCAACGGCACCAATATCCTCGTGCCGGGCCCCCTCACCGGGGTGCCCGCCGCTGATGCCGCCACCGTGATTGCCGCTATCAATGCCCAAAGTGGTACCACTGGCGTCTCTGCCCTGGCCTCGGGGCCCTCGGGCATTCGTCTCAATTCTTTGACCGGCTCGCCGTTTTTGTTGCAAACCAATGGCGATGGCCCCAAAATTCAGATCCCCGCCACCCCCGCTGGGGTGAGTTATCTCAACCCGATCAATGCCGGAGATTTACTGATCAACGGCGTGGACATTGGTCCGATTGCCCCTGTGGCCGCAAACCCAGGCAACCCGCCCCAGAATATGATCGACGTGGCTGACGCCCTCGTCAATGCCATCAATGCCCAAGCCGCGACCACCGGTGTGCGGGGTGAGCGCATCACCGATCCCACAACGGGCGGCACGCGCGTGCTGCTCTCCGCCACTGGCCAAGATATTCGTGTGGACACCAATAACCCTGTGGCCAACGCGATCTTTAACGCGATCGGCCTGCAAACCGGCACCGTGATTCGCCAAAAAATCGACGCCTTTGATGCGGTGATTCGCCTGCGCGATCAGGTGATCAACGGCAAAACCGGGCGCGATGCGGCGCTGACCATTTCGATTCAAAACCTGCGCGAGGTCGATGATGCCTTCACGGCCCTGACTGGCCGCCGGGTCGAATTGGGCGTGCGCGGCCAACGGGCCGAATTGGTCGAAAACCGCGTGGCCCAAACCAAAGAGGTGCTCAGCAGCCAATTGGCCGACCAGCGCGAAACCGACCTGACCGAAGCGATTTCGCGCCTGACCCTGAATGAAACTGCTCTGCAAGCGGCTTATAACGTGACTCAGCGCTTGGCCAATCTCTCCTTGCTGAATTTTATTTAAAATTTGTTTGGAGAGCGCGTGATGATGGGCAAATTTTTCTTATGGATCTTGCTTCTGTTGCTGGGAGGGGGCTCTTCTTCAGCGAAAGCTGCCGAGTTGCTGGTTTATTCTGTGGGAGAGCCTGAGCGCTTTGTCTCTCCCATAGTATCTGCTTCAGGCCAGGATTGGCAGACGTATTTTACGCCCCCGCACGGGGTATCAAAAATCGTGATGAGCAATCGGGGGCAGATTTTATACCAAATGCACGGGCCGGATGATAACTGGGATTGGTACGCTCTGGATCGCCGCAGCCGCAAAGCTCAGCGAATTGCTCAGTCGCGTTGGTTTAACGGGTTTTTGAATGTTTTGCCTTTTCAACGCTCAGACGGCAGTTATTACGCCAAAGTGATTCTGCCTCAAGGTGTGCAGGTTTATCGTGTGGGTAGCAAAGGTCCTCAGCTATTTTTGAACAAACCTGGCCTTTACGATTTTTTGCCCCTGCCTGATGGCTCTTATGTCTATGTCCTGTGGCGGGGAGATGGGAAAGAATCCCCGGATTTTGCTGATTTTATCCCTGGCCAGAGCATGCAACTCTGGCATGTACCGCTCAAAGGCAAATCGCGTTTGTTGGGGCGCTTTGATACGGTCCTTGAATTGCAGAACAGCGGCCAACAGCTCTTGTTTTTTACGCCTGGCAAAACCAAGGGCCGGCTCAGTTGGAAGTTAATGGCCTGTCCCTTGCAAGGCCCAGCCAAACAGGTGGCTGAAATCCCCAAATCCAATTCTCGGGGGGCCCCTGAGTTGGTCAGTTGGCCCCAGTCGGATTGGGTGGTCTATCCGGCAGCCATGACCAAAGAGCACGAAAATCCAGTCTTGGACGAAAACCCGCTCTTGATTCGGCATCATTTGCGCAGCGGCAGCAAAGCGGTTTTGCCACACCGCTCTGAATTTATCATGGCCAAAGGACAGGGGGCGCCGGGTTATCTTACCGGGCTGCTGCCTGCATTAGAGGGGGAAGCTTTTCCCTCTTTGGTGACTTATGCGCTGGAATCCGGAGCTGAAGTTCAACGGGTTCCCTATTCTGTGCCTGAAAGTTATCCCGATCGGGCGATTTTTTTGCCCTGAAACGCTGGATTTGGCTTTTGCCCTCGTGACACGGTGGGGTTCCTCAGCACCGCAAGATCCTCCAAAAACAAAACTGCTCCAAACGTCTCTTTTGAACTGCGTTTGGAGCGGTTTGACTGAAGAATGACTAACTGCGAATGACGGACATCAATTGACCCAAATAATCCTGGGCTGAAGTGGGTTCGGGGGATTCGCTGTAATCCACTCCTGCTTTGGCTCCCAAGGCTTCTCTTAAGAGGCCACGGGAGGTTTCTATTTCGCTTAATGCCGCTTCCTCTTCGGGGGGAAGGTTTTTGGCTTTGATTGCTTCTGGCGAAAGCGGGGGTTTGGCCGCCAATTCTAAGAGGGCTTCTGCGCTCCAGCGATCGCCACTTTGACCCGTCAGCAATTTGCTAAAGGCTTTTTTGGCGACAAAGGCACCCACGCCCGTAGCCGCAGACACGACCAGATCTGATCCCCCGCTGGAGGTGGGAATCGTGCTAATGGCAGCGTTTCTGACCAAGGCATCGGCCCTGTTGCTGTGAAAGGTTTGTAAAGAAACAGCCAATTCAAAGGCAATGCCTTGGTTTTGCATATAAGCGTTGTGGGCAATTGAACCCAAGGCCTCTGCTTTTTCTTGGTGGTTGCCCGAGCGGCGTATTGAGTTGAGTGCGCCCACACCGGGTATCAGGCCCAAAAGATGGTTGTGAAATGAGCGTTTGAGGCTGCTTACGGTGCTGTCTAATTTGTCGCGAGTGGCCTCCAATACCCCCTGAAAAGCCGGTGATTTCAGGGCTTTGCTGGCCAGATCGTTCTTTTTCTGATTGACTTCTTCGGGGCTGAGAATATCTACCCGGGCCAGGTTTTTCTGTGCGTTTTGCATTTTTTGCTGATAAGCAAAATCTGCCTCTGAAACAGGGCGGGCGGGGGCTTCGCTAAAGGGAGATCCCATGGCCTGAACCTGTGGTTGAACGTCTGTGGATTTGGCTTTGCTGCCCAAATCCGATATGTCTGAGCTGACTTGTTCTGGGTTGGGTGGGGCGGTTGGCGCCACACTGGGCTTAAAGGCGGCGGGGTTACTACTTGGCGGCGCTGAGGGGGCACTGGGGGC
>JBIKWL010000123.1:0-15785 GCA_044356335.1 Candidatus Sericytochromatia bacterium | reverse complement strand
GTCCAGCAACTTGCCCCCAGCTTTTGGCAAAGCTGTTCCAATCAGCTGGGTGATCAGGGGCGTAAAATGGCAAAACCCCATAAGAAAACTGCAGCCGATGACAGGTCGCTTCGTTGGGACTGACACCCAAAATCCAGATCGGCAGCATAAATCGCGAAACCATGCGCGCGGTATAGCCCGAAACGGTTGGCACAATCACCGCCAGCGGTGCCAATTGCTCAACAGCATGTAAGACATTGCGGGAAATAAAATCCACCAGATTGAGATCTTGGCTGCGATCAAAATCGCAAAAGGCCATTTTGGTCTGCAGCAATAAGCGGCTGGGTTCTGTCGCGGAGGCAATCATGACGAGCATCTTGACGGCTTGAACCGGAAACTGGCCCAGTGCAGACTCTTCGGAAAGCATGACACAGTCGCTGCCATCGAGAATGGCATTGGCAACATCGGTCGATTCTGCGCGGGTGGGGCGAAAATGATCCACCATCGAAGCCAACATTTGCGTGGCCGTAATCACGGGTTTGCCCAGTTGATTGGCTTTGCGGATCAGTTGTTTTTGAATCACTGCAATTTGCTCAAGGGGGGTCTCGACCCCCAAATCCCCTCGGGCCACCATGATGCCGTCAGAGGCCAGCAAGATCTCATCAATTTGGTTGAGCGCAGCCGCCCTTTCAATTTTGGCGATGATAAAGGGGTCATAGCCCTTTTCTTTCGCGGCAAGCCGCACAGCATTGATATCTGCAGCACTTTCCACAAAAGATTGGCTGATCGCATCCACGCCATTTTCCAATGCGAATAAGAGACAGGCTTTGTCGTGTTCGGTAAAGGCACTGATACCCAAACTGATGCCAGGCAGGTTGATGCCTTTGTGGGAACGCAACTCTCCCCCCCACGCGCAGTTGACACTGCACCTCGCTTCCCACAACTTGGAGGACTTCCAATTGAATAATGCCATCATTGAGCGAGAGCAAATCCCCTGGTGAAACCACCGAAGCCAAATTTTGAAAACTCACGCTGACCCGTTTTTGATTGCCCATGATCGCTTCGCTGGTGAGATTAAACAAATCCCCTTTGCGTAAATACACAGGCTCTGTTTCCAAGGGTCCGATTCTCATCTTGGGGCCTGGCAAATCAGCCAAAATAGTCATTCGCTGCCCCGCCAACAGTGCTGCTCTGCGCAGTTTCTGGATCACGTTCTGATGCCAGCTGAAATCCCCATGGGAGAAGTTGAGACGGGCAATATTCATGCCTGATTGAATCAATTCGAGTAAAATTTCGGGTGATTCTGAGGCCGGGCCAATGGTACACACAATTTTGGTTTTATTGCTTGCCAGTTTAATTGGACCTTGGCAAATCGTTTGATAGGCTTTTTCGGGTAAGACAGTGTTCATTTATACGCTCAGGTCTTTTTCAGAATTTGAAATGATGACTTTTAAAGCATTCTCGCGGGCGGCATTGAGAAAGACATCATAGGCTTTGCAGATTTCGGACAGCGGAAAGCGGTGGGTGACTAATTTTTGGGGTTCAAGTCGGCCCGTTTTCACCAGGCTCAGCAACGTCGGCAAAGTTGAAGTATCAAGCAGACGTGTGGTCAGGGTGATATTGGCTGCCCAGAGTTTTTCCAGGTGCAATTCCACCGACTTACCATGCACCCCGATATTGGCGATGTGTCCGCCGGGAGCGATGATCCCTTGGCAGATATCAAAGGTTTCGCTCAAGCCAACCGCTTCAATCGCCACATCGACCCCTGCATAATCCGTCAGAGCCATCACGTGCTCCACGGCTTTGCCATCGGAATTTTGGACCAGGTCGGTGGCACCAAAAGACAGGGCCATTTCGAGGCGGTTGGCATCGCGATCAATCATAATGATCTGCGCTGGCGAATACAATTGCGCAGTTAGAAGGGCTGAAACGCCAACAGGGCCCGCTCCGACAATTGCCACGCGGTCTCCAGGTTTGACCTGGCCATTTAAGACCCCGCATTCCAGGCCTGTGGGCAAGATATCGCTGAGCATCACCCCGGATTCGGCATCCAGTTCGGCGGGCAGAAGGTAGAGACTTGTATCCGCGTAAGGAATGCGAACATATTCAGCCTGGGTCCCATCGATGGTATTGCCCAATTGCCAGCCCCCTGTCGTGCAATGGGAATACATGCCTTTGCGGCAAAAGCTGCAGCGGCTACAAGAACTGACACAGGCAATGATCACCTTGTCTCCAGGTTTAAAACTGATCACGTTTTCACCCACAGAGGCGATCACCCCCACCCCTTCGTGCCCCAAGATGCGGCCGGGGGTCACAGTGGGGACATCACCTTTGAGAATATGCACATCTGTCCCGCAGAGGGTGGTCTTGGTGATGCGCACAATTGCATCATTGGCCGAGAGCAAACTGGGACGGGGCCGAGTTTCCAAGGCAATCTGATTGGGCCCTTTAAAGACCAGGGCTTGCATGGTTTGTGATTCGTGGGTTTGATCTAAAAGATGGGTCATGGGATGCTCTTTTCTAAATAAGAAGTTCTAAAGTGGCAATGATTCTGACTGATTGTGTCTGGCCTAAATGAGTTGATTTGTTTTGGCCATCGCTTTTCCGGCAATGCGCAGGGAATCAGGGCAATCGAATCGCCCGGTGTGAATTTCAATCAGCATAAATTCGTTGCTCAGTGAGGCCTGGGCCAATGCCGCCTCCAAATCACCTTCGCTATGAACATCGATCCCGATTCCGCCCCCAAAGACCTCTACCAATTTGTGATAATTCCAGGGTTGGATATCGTTATAGGGACGATCGACAATCACCCGCTCGATGGTATAGCCATCGTTGTTGAGCAAAAAAACGAGCGGTTTGAGTCGATTGCGAATCATGGTGGAGATCTCTTGGCCCGTGACTTGAAAAGAACCATCTCCCACAAACAAAACCACCTGGCGATCTGGGGCAGCCATCGATGCGCCCAGCGTTGCACCGACAGTGTAGCCAATGGAGCCATAAAAAGTCTGGCCAATAAATTGGGCCCCTTCGGGCATGAACATCTCTGCAGCACTGAAGAGCGAGACCCCTGTTTCGGCTATCACAATGGCATCGTCGGCAAGAAAATGGCTCATGCGGTCGAAGAAGCGTTTCACTGTGAGAGCGGCTTGAGGTTGAGCTGTATAGGTCTCGCTTGGGCGGTGGGTGCAGGTCAACACGGCTGAAGGAATGGCCGTTTCTGCGGGTTTGATTTTACTCAATTTTTGGGTAAGCCCCCAGATAAAATCCCCGAGAAAGACATTTTCGTAATAGTGGTGTTTGATTCTCACCGTGCGAATATTGGCCCGGATGGTCTTGTTATCGTCGAGATGGGTGGTAAAGCCACCCGTATTAAAATCGGTCATGAGCGCCCCAAATTGTAAGATACAATCCGAAGTCTCGATCTGATCGACGATCTGGGCCCGGCTGCGGTCCCCTTCAAAGAGGCCCATAAATTGGGGATGGTGCTCGGAGAGAACTGTTTTGCCGAGCATCATGGTGACAAATGGAAACCCCGTTTTTTCAAGCAAGGCTGCAAATTCAGCTTGGAGTTGAAAGCGAATTAACTCAACATCTCCAATCACAACCGTTTTGCTGGCATGACTGATCATGCCAATCGCCTCCTGAATGGCCTCGGCCAAGACCTCAGGATCACTGGGAACGATCTGTGGAAAGCGAAAATCATCGGGCCTTGGGCATTTCTGCATGGCAATGTCAGCAGGCAGGCTGATATAAACAGGCTGCTGTTGCGCCAAACAAACCGACAAAACCCTGTCGATTTCTGCAGGGGCTTGTAAAGCGGAGTCCAGCTGACAGGAAGCTGCCGTAATTTTTTCATAGATCCGCAAGGGAATCTGGTAATCCCCCAACGTGTGGTGCAAAAGGGGTTTATTGCGAAAATGCACAGTTGCAGGTGAACCTGTAATCACCACAACAGGCACTTTTTCAGCAAAGGCACCCGCCACCCCATTGACCGCACTCAATTCGCCCACACCATAGGTCGTCACAAAGGCGCCGACACCCCGGATTCGGGCGTAACCATCAGCGGCATAAGCGGCATTGAGTTCGTTACAGGTGCCAATGTAGGTGAGTTCACTTGTGAGGATTTGGTTCAAAAACCCCAAAACAAAATCGCCAGGCACCCCAAAAAGATGATCGACCCCCAAGGCTTTGAGTCGCAAAACCAAATACTCAGCAACGGTTATTTCAGATCGGTTGAATGAAGGCATAGAGACCTGATTTCAAAAAAAAAATTTAGAACAAACCCAATCGTATGAAAATCATTTCTCTCATACGATTGAATTTTTAGTGCTTAATCCTATTTTTTATTAAAAATAGCCGAGGCATCTTTAACAGCATCACTCAAGGAGCCCCAAGCGCTTTCGACACCTTCCTGGATTCGTTCCCAGGCATCTTCACCAGCTTCACCGAGTTCTTTGAGTTTGATCTTTGTCGCTTCAATTCCGTGATCCAAATTTTCGATATGTTTGGCGTAAGTGAGCTGAGCGTCGGCACTCGACAATTTCATTTGCGCCTTAAATTCAGTCATTTTGGCTTCAGCCATGTCTAATTCAGCTTCAATTTTTTGTTTATATGCATCTTTGGTAATCATAATCTATTTCCTTTTTATTCTTCGATTCGTTTTTTATTCATTTAAGTTAAAACATGATTTAACTCCTTGTTCTGTTTCCATTGATCACACGCACGAGAAACAGGACCACCGCCACAACCAGCAAAATATGGATGAATCCACTGATGGTATAAGAGGACAGTATTCCAAATAACCACAACAATAACAATATGACGGCAATTGTATATAACATATAAATCCAAGTGCTCACGTGAGTTGTAATAATCATGAATTGGAGAGTAAGGGGGCAAAGGCGGGTCTGGAAATTGTCTGGTTCGACAATTCAGACCACACCCAGAATGGTTATAAGTTGAGCTGTTTAAATGTATTTAAATCAGCAGTGGCTTGCTCTAGAAGCCCTTTTTTGGTATACAAATGGGCCCGGTTTTTATAGGCATCTGCGTAGTTGCTGTCGAGCAGAATCGTTTGTGTATAATCTTCCAAAGCCAAGTCATCTTGTTTTAAGCCTTCGTAAGCAATCGCACGCATCATATAGCTGCGGGGCTCGCGGGGCTCTAAACGAATGGCCTCAGAAAAATCCTTCACAGCAGCTGCGTGATTCTTCATTTTGTCGTAGACCATCCCCCGGTTGAGGTAGGCTTCGGTATCACTTTCGTCCAAGCCAATGGCATGGGTCAAATCAGCCAAGGCCTGCGCACTTTGACCTGCCCGGTCGTTGGTAATCCCACGCATGACGTAGGGTCGCGGATCTGAAGGTGCCACCCGTATGGCCCGGTCAAAGTCCTTGCGGGCATCCTTAAAGAGCCCCTTTTCGGTGTAGATAAAGCCCCGCTGCAAATAGGCCTCGACATACCTGGGATCCAAGCGAATCACAGTGCCGAAATCGTTCAGCGCCGAAGACAGATTTTTGAGACGGCGATAAGTGAGACCCCGCTTCATATAAGCCATGGTGTAATTGGGATTCAATTTAATTGCATTGCTGTAATTGACAATGGCCTGAGGGTAGCGGCGATGATCAAAATCATCATTGCCCCTGAGAAAATGGACCTTGGGTTGGGGAATCGTATCCCGGATACTGGATTGGGAATTTGTTGGTTCTGCACTGCCAGGACTGGCGGTCAAGACATAGGTTCCGATTTGAGAAACCACAATTGCTGTAAGCAAAATGAGTGAGAAAGAACGAGAGCCCATATTCAAATGAATATTCATATTAGTGTCATCCTTTAATAAAGATGCCATCATTGGCTACAAATTCATTATATCCCTATTACAATCCAAAAAAATTTTATTTTTGTATTTTTATTTATTTTTATTTATTTTTTTTTATTTTTATAAAAAAAAATAAAAAATATTAAAAATTAATTTATATATTTTTTGATTATACTTTTATTCGACCACAGTCTATCGCTTAAAAAGCGTTTTTAAAACAGCTATTTGTATCGTCACTTGGCTCAATAGATGCCCGTTTCGCTTGGGAATTGAATCTGGTATATCATTGACCCGGCGGTCGTAATAGATATGTGAAATCGGCTCTGGCAAAGGGGTTCGGTTCAGCAAGACCGTTGGGACCATCACAAACTGGGCCAAGGGTCCCAGATTGGCAATACAACAGGCCACTTTGCCACATTGCTTACATTTGCCGCGTTTGATCGGGGAGAGTGGCGTCTGATACGACTTAAACTCAATCTGCGCGAGGTTGAGGCCCTGACAGTCTTGCAAAGCAAAGGTACACTCATCATTGTAATCTGCCCCAAAAAAAGACTGACACGTCTTGCAGTGACAAATCATTCTGAACAGCGGAACAGGCAGATTCTGAAAAATGTCTGAATTACATAGGCAGAATTGATTGACTTTGGACAAACATTTGTTCCTTTTAAGTGTGTTTATTTCGAAATCGACTGCTGCTATTTTACGCTTTGGTCTTACAAATTTCAATTTCAGACGACTCAAAGGGCCATACTCGCCAAGCTTGATGCCTTCCCACCCGCTGTCCATGGTATGATGAGTGCAAAAAAACACACTTCGAAGAGCAATGATCAACAAGACGGACGTGAAGTGACAATGAAAGCGGTGATTTTGGCGGGGGGGCTGGGCACCCGAATCAGTGAAGAGACCTCTTCGCGGCCCAAACCGATGGTGGAAATTGGCGGAAAGCCTATTCTCTGGCATATTATGCGCATATATCTCAGCCACGGCATTCAAGAGTTTATTATTTGCTGCGGCTACAAAGGCTATGTGATCAAAGAGTATTTTGCCAATTATTTTTTGCATATGTCTGACGTGACCTTTGATTTTGCCACCAATGATATGCAGGTGCATCAACACTATGGCGAGCCTTGGAAAGTCACACTCGTGGATACAGGCGAAGAGACCATGACTGGGGGCCGTCTCAAACGGGTCCGGGACTACCTCGATCCAGACACCGCATTTTGTTTTACCTACGGCGATTGCGTCAGCAATGTAAATATCCAGGCCTTGCTGCATTTTCACCAAAGCCAAGGCCGATTGGCCACCGTGACAGGAGTACAACCCCCTGGCCGCTTTGGCGCCCTTGATATTGAGCAAGACAGCGTCAAATCGTTTATTGAAAAGCCCCAAGGTGATGGTACCTGGATCAATGGTGGTTTTTTTGTGCTCCAACCTCAGGTTCTCGATTATATCGCCGATGATCGCACCTCTTGGGAATCGGCTCCGCTCGAAACCCTGGCCAAAGAACAGCAACTTTCGGTGTATAAACACAAGGGCTTTTGGCACCCCATGGACACCTTGCGGGACAAAAACTACCTCGAGCAGCTCTGGAAAGGACAGGCACCTTGGAAAAACTGGGATTAGACCCGGACTTTTGGCAGGGAAAGCGGGTTTTTCTGACAGGCCACACGGGCTTTAAAGGCAGTTGGCTTTCACTCTGGTTGCAACACTGGCAAGCCGAACTCAAAGGCTTTGCACTGCCTCCCCCGACGGAGCCCAATCTCTTTACCTTGGCGGCAGTTGAAACGGGTATGTTGTCAGACCTGGGGGATATCCGCGAAGCAGAGCCCCTTGCGGAGAGCCTGAAAAGCTTTGCCCCCGAAATCGTGATTCACATGGCGGCGCAGCCCTTGGTGCGTTATGGATATGCCCATCCTGTCGAAACCTTTGCCACCAATGTGATGGGAACCGTCCATTTACTCGAAGCCTGTCGGGCCACCCCTTCGGTCAAGGTCATTCTGGTGATCACCAGTGATAAATGTTATCTGCCCCATCTGGACGGAGCGGCCCACCGCGAAGACGATGCCTTGGGCGGACTTGAGCCCTATGCGGCGAGCAAAGCCTGTGCTGAACATGTCTGTGCAGCTTACCAGGCCAGTTATTTTTCGCAAGGCCATCCCGTCCTGGCCAGCGCCCGAGCTGGCAATACGTTGGGAGGGGGAGATTGGGCGGCAGACCGCCTGATTCCAGATATGGTAATGGGATTTTTGCGACAAGAACCTGTCTTGATTCGTAACCCTGCTTCGGTTCGGCCTTGGCAACACGTCTTGGAGCCCCTGAGTGGTTACCTCTTGCTCTGCCAGCGACTCTGGTCTGACCCCCACCTGGCTGGCGGCTGGAATTTTGGCCCTGTCGAAGCAGATTTAAAACCCGTTGCCTGGCTGGCAAACACCCTTTTAAGCCGCTTGGGCAATGGGGCCGATTGGGTTCAAGACAGCTCAACGGCTCACCCGGCTGAGACGGCACTTTTGGGGCTGGATTGGGCCAAAGCGCACAGTCAATTGGGCTGGTCCCCCCGCTTGCGTTTGCCCCAAACATTGGACTGGATTGCCGATTGGTATCTGGGCTGGCAGGCCGGACAAGATCTGCGTCACTTGAGTTTGAGCCAATTAAAACACTATTTGGAGATCTCTCTATGAGCCTGCACTCCCCTCTCTGTCGCTTTTGCCAGGCAGCGCTGACTGAAACCTTTGTCGATTTGGGCATGTCTCCCCTTTCAAATGCATATATCCGCCCAGATCAGCTCTCCCAAGGTGAGCGCTTTTACCCTTTACATGCCTTTGTCTGTTCGGCCTGCTGGTTGGTTCAATTGGAAGAATTTGAAAGCCCCGAAGCGATTTTTTCAGATTATGCTTATTTTTCTTCGTACTCCGATAGTTGGCTGGTGCAATGCGAAAAATATGCCCATGAAATAAGCCAAAAATTGGGTTTAAATACCCATTCACAGGTAATCGAAGTGGCCAGCAACGATGGCTACCTTTTGCAGTATTTTGCCCAGGCCGGAATTCCTGTCTTGGGGATTGAGCCTGCAGCAAATGTGGCTGAAGTGGCCCGTTCCAAAGGGATTCCAACCGAGGTCGTCTTTGTGGGGGCAGAAACCATTCCCCCACTGTTAAACAACCATGCCCAGGCAGACCTCTTGATTGGCAATAATGTTTTGGCCCATGTGCCGGATATTTGCAGTTTTGTGGCTGGTTTGGCGCTTTTGCTCAAAGCCGAAGGTGTCTTGACGATGGAGTTTCCCCATTTGCTGCAATTGATTGCCCAACGCCAGTTTGACACAATCTACCATGAGCATTTTTCTTATCTCTCGCTTTTGGCTGTTGAAAAAATATTCGCAGCAGCGGGTCTGACACTCTTTGACGTGGAAAGCCTGCCCTCCCATGGGGGCTCGTTGCGGATTTATGCCCAGCACAGTAAAAGTGGCAAGCAGCCCCATTCTGGGCGTTTGGAAAAGCTGCGGATCTTGGAGCAGCAAGCAGGTTTGGACCAGATCGCTACCTATCAGAATTTTGCATTAGAAGTGCGCAAACTCAAATACAGCTTGCTGAACACCCTGATTGAACTCAAACAAGCTGGAAAAACCCTTGTGGGTTATGGGGCCCCGGCCAAAGGCAATACTCTGCTCAATTATTGTGGGATTCGCTCAGATTTTTTGGACTATACCGTGGATCGCAGCCCACACAAACAGGGGCTCTCACTGCCTGGGGTACATATTCCCATTTTGGCCCCCGAAGCCATTTTTGCCTCTCAGCCTGATTATGTTTTGATTCTGCCCTGGAACTTGAAAGACGAAATTATGCAGCAGATGGCAGACATCCGAACCTGGGGCGGAAAGTTTATCTTGCCCATCCCCGAGGTTCAAATCTTGTGATTTTTACGGAGCTGTCCTTGGCGGGGGCTTTTTTGATTGAGCCAGAGCCCCATCGCGATGAACGGGGATTTTTTGCCCGAAGTTGGTGTCGGCAGGCGTTTGCATCCCAAGGGCTGAACTCAGAGCTGGTGCAATGTAATATTTCATTTAATCGCCACAAAGGCCTGATCCGCGGCATGCATTACCAAATCGCTCCCCATGCAGAAATCAAATTGGTGCGCTGTACGCAGGGGGCCATTTATGATGTGATCGTGGATTTGCGCAGCCATTCTCCCAGTTTTAAACAGTGGATTGCTTTAGAACTCACACAGGAGAATCATCAGATGTTATATATCCCAGAAGGCTTTGCGCATGGGTTTCAGACCTTAACTGAGCAGAGTGAGGTGTTCTACCAAATGTCGAGCGATTATCATCCTGAATCTGCCAGAGGGCTGCGCTGGAATGACCCGGCAGTGGGCATTGTCTGGCCGCTGAGTGATCCCTTGCTGTCCGAGCGGGATCGGGCCATTGCCGATTGGAGTGAGCCCGCTCATCCCCTGTGATATAATGGCATTTATGCAAAATCCCACGCCAATTCCCGTCACCCGTCCATGGATCTCGGATTTAGAGATAGAATATGTCAACGATGCCATCCGCAATGGTTGGGGTGCGCGATGTTATGAGTATATTTTGCGTTTTGAAAAAGCGTTGGCCCAATATCAAGGCAGCACCCATGCCTTGGCCACCTCCAGTTGTACCGGTGCGATTCACTTGGCCTTTGCCGCGATTGGGTTGGGGCCTGGAGATGAAGTCATTGTTCCCGAAAGCACCTGGGTGGCTTCGATTGCGCCGATTGTCCATCTCCAAGCGAAGCCCGTTTTTGTCGATGTGCTGCCAGATACCTGGTGCATGGATCCCGCCCAGGTAGAGGCTGCTATCACACCCCGGACCAAAGCCATCATGCCTGTGCATGTTTACGGCAATCTGGCCCCCATGAAGGCCCTCAAAAGCCTGGCTGAGCAATATGGGCTGTTTTTGATTGAAGATGCGGCAGAGGCCTTGGGGTCGGAATACCACGGCCAAAAGGCGGGAAGTATCGGCGATGTGGGTGTCTTTTCCTTCCATGGCACCAAAAGTATTTCAACCGGCGAAGGCGGGGCTCTCGTCACCTCCAATTCTGAGTTGTTTGCCCGGATTTCTGTTCTGGCAGATCATGGCCGTGTGCCCAGCGAAAAACGGCTGTTTTTCCCCCATGAGGTGGGATATAAATTTAAAATGTCCAATTTACAGGCTGCCATGGGCTGTGCGCAATTGGAGCGGGCAGAAACCATTTTGGCTGCCAAACGCCGCGTCTTTCATAGCTATCAGAAGGCATTGGCAGATTTGCCCCTGCGCATGAATCCCGAACCTGTCGGTGAACGCAATGCCTATTGGATGTCCACAGTGATCTTTGAAGGCAACCCGCCGCCCCAGCGCGACGCGCTGATGCAAGCTTTAAAAGCGCAGGCCATCGATTCTCGCCCGTTTTTTTATCCCTTAACCGCTTTGCCCATGTTTGAATCCCAGCCCGAACATACGATCGCCTATCAATTGGCCCCGCGGGGTTTGAATTTGCCCTCTTACCCGGAATTGAGCGACTCAGATTTGGACCGGGTTTGCTCTGTGCTCCGCCAAGCTCTCCTTCAGAATTAAAATGCCCAAACAGGCGATTATCTGGGGGGCGACAGGACATGCCAAGGTGGTCAAAGAATGTCTTGATCAACAGGGCATTTTGGTACTTGCACTCTTTGATCAGAATCCAGCCTTGAGCTCTCCCCTTGCGGGAATTCCCCTGTACGTTGGCCAGGCTGGTTTTGCCGACTGGATTAAACATTACACAGGGGACCAATTGGGCTGTGTTGTGGCTGTTGGCGGTGATCGCGGTGCTGTTCGCGTGCAGATTCAGCGCGACTTGGTTGCCCAAGGTCTCGAAGCGCTGACCCTGGTTCACTCCCGTGCAGCCCTTGCGCCCAATGCAAATCTGGGCAGCGGTTCACAAATTTTGACCCAGAGTGCCATCTGTGTCGAAGCCAGCTTGGGTGAGGCCTGCATCATCAACACCGGCGCCACCGTCGATCATGAATGCCACTTGGGGGCTGGGGTGCATATTGCACCCGGAGCGCATTTGGCAGGCTGTGTCAGCGTGGGAGATTGTGCCACCATTTTTACGGGGGCCACTGTTTTGCCCCGCGTCAAGATTGGGGCTCACGCGATTGTGGGGGCCGGTGCCGTGATTTTAAACGACGTGCCCCCCGGCGCAGTGGTGGTCGGTAATCCAGGCCGAATCATATCCTACCGTGAAGGGTTTGCCTCAGCGTGACAGAATCTCAATTGACACAGCCCCCCGTGATCCCAGAAAAAATCTTAATTTTGGCTGGAACCAATGCCACCTGGGTAAAAGGGGCCCTGGTTCAAGCCGCAGCTTTTCCGACTGCAGAAATCACGCTTTGGTTTCTCTCAGAAGCAGATACAGCATTGAATCTGCCCCTGGATGAATTGCTGATCAATTTTAAATACCAACAATACCTGCAAGGTGCCTACGCCGAAAAGAACTGGCAGGCTCCCCCCCTGGAGATCCGCAGATTATCTTTGGCACAAGCAGTGGGGGTAAGCGCCCAATTTTTGGACTATCGGATCTTGCTCTGCCCTGATTATTTAACCCTCAAAGACGGAGATCTCGAGTTAACCATCGCTGAATCACAAACCAGTCTGATCGAACATTGGCAAGGTCTTGGCAAAGAACCCGACGAGGCCCTTTTGCAAGCGTTGGCCCAGCACAAGGCCCCTTTGTGGGACAGCATTGAAGGTTGGCGAGCGCGGGCCGAGACCGCTGCCGCCCAATGGTTGGCGATGTTCCCCACGCTCTGTGAGGCTGCCTGGAACAATACGGAGGGGGCCTTTTACCGCATGTTGGTGGACATGCGTCTTTGGCAGCACCGCTCCATGTTTTCGTACCGCGACACGATCAATCAGGCCATTCGCACTCTTTACAAACAGCCCGAGCACTGGGGAGCCCATTTGGCCTTGGGACTGTATAAACGCAGGTACAGAGGTCTGCCCTCAGCCCTGCCAGACTGGTTTGAAACAACTTGGCGTGAATTACACCGCTATTTGGGACGCTGTTTGGAAATTCCCGATCCGGTCCAAAATTTTCAGGTGACAGTGGCCCTGATCACCTACAACCGGCTAGATACCCTGCGCAGAGCGGTTGAAGGCGTCATATCTCAGACCTATTCAGATTGGCACTTACTGGTGATTGACCACGGCTCAAACGATGGGACCGCTGAATACTTAAAACAAATTGCAGCCAAATACCCGAACCAAACCACCTTGATTCGGCGCCCAGAAAATGGGGGAGTCGCTGCGCTCAGTGAGTTATACCAGCTATTATTGCAAACCACCGAAACTGAATTGGTGATTCTCAGCTCTGATGACGATTGGCTTTTGCCAACCCACCTGGAAAAAACCGTCGAAATGTATAAGTCCCACCCCTGGCTGGGCATGGCAGCAGGGGGATATGCGGCCTTTACCCCCGATCAGGTCTTGGATTTTCAGTATGGTCCCCATTATGAACAAAGCTGTATCGTCGAAACACAACGTGAACTCCAACGTGCGCTTTTGTCTGGCGTCTGTCCCCAGGCCTGCATCTACCGCAAATCACTGCTGACAGAATTTGTGGCCGCCGATGTTTTGCTGTGCAAGCCAGAAGACAGGTATGCACTCTGGGATTTTATGGTCACGACCAAATTGTTGGGCCATTTTGAAGTCGGATTTGTGAATGAGGTTTTGGCAGGATTCACCGTCTCTCCCGCCTCAGCGTTTTCAGGGCGCGACTTTACCTACGAATTGACCGTGCTGATGGAAGAAGTCCTCAAAGATTACAATTCCCTCTTTGGAGAAGCCAGTTATCCCTTTGAAATTGTTCACAATTATGTCTACAATGTGCTGCATCCCATGGTGATCAAACATTTTCAACACCACTTGCTCAATGCAGAAAGCCCCGAGGCCTTTAGCGCTGTGATAGACCAAAAGAATCAAGGGTGGCTGCGCTTTGTCGCCGCCCGCACAGCCATTTTTGACCAAGTCAACCGCCACATTCCCAGCATACTCAGATTTAATCGGCCCGAAGCGCCAACAGGGAATTAAACCCAAAGAAGTTCACCCAAAGCAACGAAGCCAAGCTCAATGATTGGAACCTGTTTCTACTTTTGTTTCTACTTTTGTTTCTACTTTGCTGCCCGCTTTGAGGCTGGTTTCCAATTCTGCAATGATGGTGTCGCCGGCTTTCAGGCCTTGCACAATCTCGGCCTGATCGTCATTTTTGAGCCCGACCGTCACAGCCTGCATGTGAGCCCGGCCATCAACAATTTTAAAGACCTGCCATTTGCCCCCCTGTTTAAACAGGGCCCGCTCGGGAATCACCGGCACATTCTGCTTCTCGGCGGTAATAATCTTGGCATCGACCCGCGTGCCGGGACGCAACTTTAACTGCTGGGGCGGCGCTTTGACAATCACCCGCACACGCTGCTGTTCCACGCCCAGGGCCGAGAGCTTGGTAAAACCTGATGGAAAAATCCGGGCCACTTTGCCCAAGACCACGCGATCTTCGAGGGCTTTGCCAGAAATCTCCACGGTTTGCCCCAGTTTGATCTGGTACATTTCCTCCGAGAGCAAATCGACCTCGACGGCCAAACTGCTTAAATCCCCCTGTTTGAGAATCACCGTGCCCGCAGGCAAGAGATTGGCATCGCGCTGCAGAATTTCCAGAATCGGCCCCGAAACCGGCGCACGCAGGACGGTTTTGGCCAGGTCATCTTGCTTTTGTGCCAATTGGGCCCGCACCTGGGCGGCCTGAGCGGCATAGACCCCGCGCAGGTAGTCGGGGTCGGATTGGCTCTGGAGCAGGCGCGTCAGATTCAACTCGGCCACTTTCTGGCTCTGGGCCGCTTTGGCCTCTTCGAGCAGGGCCTGTTGGGCCTGTTTGCGCAGGACCAGCACCTGCTTACGCAACTCTTCAAGCGAAGCCAGGGTCACGCTCTCTTCTCTGTAGAGAGCTTCTTGGCGGTTCAATTGCCTTTGCAATTGGCCCAACTCAGCCTCTTGGGCCTCACGATTGCTCTGTTGCTGCTTGCGGCTGAGGGCACTTTGGGCAATTTGCACACGGGCGGCGGCAATTTCGCTGGCTTTGGGCTTTTGGCTCTGAATGCCCTGGTTTTGCGCTGAGATTTCGTCCAAACGCGAACGCAGACCCGCCAGCTCCAAACTGCGGCCACTGCGGTCGAGCTGCAATAAAATCTGGCCCTGTTCAACCAAATCGCCCTCTTTCCAGGGCAGGCGCGAGATCTCTCCAGCCACGGGCAGTGTTAGGCTGTATTCCTGCTCCAGCCGGGTTTTGCCCTCTTCGAGGATAAATTGCTGGACTTTGGCTTTGGCGACAGTGACACATTCGACCTTTTGCACGGGCTCTTGCAGAGATAACGCCGCAATGCCCACACCCGCCAGCAGCAGGGCTGCAATCCACCCCTTTTTCTTGAGCGTATTTAAACTGGATTTGAATTTAGCTTGCCACATCTGTTTTTCCTTGGGGGTTTTCCATAGATTTATTCACGGGATTTAAGCGCTTCGACGAGGTCCAGGCCTGCGATGCGTTTGCGCGAGAGCCAATTGCTCAAGAGCACATAGCCCAGAATCGTGAGGGTGCTGATCAGGTAGGTTTTGTTGCTAATAAAAAAGGGAAAGCGGTAAACATCGGTGACATAGGCTTGGCTCATGCCCATACACATCCAGGTGCCTGCCGGTAGCCCCACCACCAGCCCCAAGAGCGAGAGCATCAGGTTTTCGTTGAAGACAATTCGCCCGACCTCGGCGGTGGTATAACCCAAAACCCGCAACGAGGCCATTTCGCGGCTGCGCTCGGTAATGCTGATCGCGGTCGAATTGTAGATCACGGCCACGGCAATAATGCCCGCAAAGAGCGTCAAAAAGAAATTGGAGATGCCCATCGACTCGCCGATGGTCTTGTTAAAATTGTCCAGGGCATCGGCTTTGACCTCGACC
>JBIKWL010000122.1:0-15831 GCA_044356335.1 Candidatus Sericytochromatia bacterium | reverse complement strand
CATGGCACCGCCCAGGGAATGGCCGCCCAGAACCATCTGAGCCTGGGTTCGGACTTGGCAATTGCCAGTGCGGCATTGGGGTTAAAGACCGCCAGATTCAGGAGGGGTTTGGTAATCACCACCCGGAAGCCTTTTTCGGCCAGAGGGGTTAACAAGGGCAAATAGGATCTCGGACTGACAAAGCCACCGGGATAAAAAATCAGGCCCTGGGTGGCCGGGGTGGCGGGTGTCAATTCCAATTGGGAGGATGTTTCGCTGAGTTTGACACTGGTAGGAGTTGCAGACGTACCCAGTGTATGTACTGCCGAGGCCAGCAGGGGGGTGGGACTCTTACTGCAGGCCACGAGTAACAGCACAGCCAGCAAAAGGCAGCAACGGCGGTGCAAGGTTTTTGACAAAGTGACAGTCTTGAAAAGATTAAACATATAATTTATGACACTCCCTGGAAACAATCTGAATATCCAACTCTTAATTTCACAAACGACATCGCTTACCGCTTCGCTTTTCTGGGTCGGCTGCCCAAAGTAGATGGCGGCGATAGGACTGTTGATCGGACTTTAATTGATGGCCGGGACCGGCGATAGAACCGCCTGCCCTTTCTCCCATGTCACGATGCCACGATAAAAATATCCATTGGGCTTGCGCCAACTGAGGCCCGTCGGATTGGCGCCCGGCGGAGTAAACAAAATTTCCTTGCCTTCGAGCATTTCGGCGATTTGCCGTTGGAGTCGCAAAGGTTCTGTTGGATCTTTGCGAACATCTCCGGAAAACAGGCTACGTACCCGACCTCCCGCCAGATTTCCAAAGCGGGATTCCTGTGGTAGTTTGATTTCCTGCCAATGGCTTCCCCGAGCAGGTGCATCTTGACCTCTAACAATCTCACTCGGAGAGAGGATTTTACGCTGCAGAAATACTTCTTTCAGCCAGGGTGCATACTGACTATTGTTGAGTTGCTCCTCTGCCCGAATCCAGGCCCGGGCCATATCGGCAAAGGTGAAGTCACCCTCTGGCGCTTGACCCGGTTGGAGCAAGCGGGCATACATTGCCAACAGGTCCTGAGCACCAGCCCTGAGAGCCTGCCTGGTAGACTGGCCGGCCTGGATGCGGTTTTGGACAATTCTACCGAGTACATCGTAGCTGGCTCCGGACCAGATCTTAGACCAGTCGTGAAACCCCGTGCCACTGGTGGGGGGACTCCATTGAAGTTTGTTATTTAGATTGCGAACCCAATCTCCGCCGGTATAGTTAAGACCGACAAAATGATTCAAAGCCACACCCATGTGCTCCCCGGTGGCGGAGGCAATGTTATTCTTGGTAAGATCTCCGCCTGTCTGCTCGGCAACGCGCTCGACCACCCTATCATCCTGCAGAGTCGTAACCAATGCCATGACATCCCCAAACGCCTCATGAAAAGCCCTGACTTCAGTGCCAAAACAGGCAAAATACCCTGGGCGAACCGCATCCAGCAGCGCATGGCCAGCTTCATGCGGGGCGATTTCTCCGGACCGGCCTGTGTAGACGACCTGTCCGGTTTTCTGATCGGTGGAGTGAAAAAAGCTTAGCCCTGGCTTAAAGGGGCCATTGGCGATACGGGTATAAAATGCATTGAGGTCCAGCCCTTCGTCGGGATGGACAATCAGACGCTCCTCGCCAGTAGACCAAACAATCGGCCGACCATAAGCGGTTTCAAAGAGTTCAATGGCCCGGGCAACGCTGGAAAAAGCAGCCGCACCTGTAAAGCGCGCATCGCTTTCAGGAAAGACATAATTCCCCTGGGGATCAGGTTCCAGCGTTTGCGAAAGAGAAACTTGGTTATTCGAAAGATCAGCCTTGATAGCCAGTTTCAGGGACGCGGGCGCCATCACAAATATATCCTGCGGTTGGTAGGATACCTCGCGAACGGTCAGGGGAAGGGAGGCCTGTTTGCTCAGATTCAGGCTGCGGGCAGCAGAACTGGCGGCTGACATCGAACGGACGCCTCCAGCGAACTGGGAAGGCATCTGAGTCTGACTGCAGGCACTCAGAATGCTCAGGGACAGGATGGAAAGGGTAATGACTTTTTTCAAGGGGGGTACCTCTAGGCTACATTGTTTTTGATAAAAAACTTATAGGAATGACATAAGAAACTATTTCTTATGTTTCGGTTATTGTTCGTTTATATTTAACTGTGAAAGCGTTTTGGGCCAACAGGGAAGCATAAGCACTGTTGAGAATAGTGTCGGCATCTTCCTAATAATGGGCTGCCTGAGCCGAAATCCTTGCGAGGAAAAAAGGCGGAGAGATTGATAAACGATAAAATGCAGGAACGAGAGCAATTAATCGAAAATGTGAATTTTAAATAAATTTTAAATAAATTTATGTTGACAAAAATGTATATCAATACATACGCTCAAAATATTATTCGGTTTTCAAAGGAAAATACTTCAAAATGGAATTGCCCAGTTTCTCCCCCGCCATCCCAGCCAGAGAAAGAGTGCTAGGGGGAGGCCCCGTTCAAACGGCCTCTGCAAATCTCAATCAGCCAGCGCCAGAAGAGTATAACGAAACCGCTCTTGAAACCACTGTATTGTCACCTGAAGATTCTGCTAACGGCGTCCAACCGCTTGGTTCTGCATCTGTCGAACCTGTCGATCTTTTATTTCCAGATATTTCAACGCCTGCTCCTGCCTCAACTCCCGCTTCTGTCTCAACTCCCGCTTCTGCTCCTGCTTCTGCTCCCGCTCCTGCCGCAACTCCAACTCCAGCCCAAATAACCTCGCAGGCCCCCAGCCTTGCCGAGGTTGCCAAAGGAGGGCTTCTCACAGAGGGCCAACAGGGTCAAAGTGTAGAGGAATTAAAGAAGTTACTTGCCAAGGCAGGATACCCTTCTAAACCAGGAAATGTCTTTGATGCCGAACTCAAGGCAACATTGGGTAAATATCAAGTTGCTGAGGGGCTACTCGCAGCCGATAGCCCAAACAAGGGCCAGTTGGGACCACAAACGCTTAAGGATCTTCAAAAAACATCCAATTGGGGCGATTACGCTCTTCAAAAGGGCAAATCACTGGCTGAAGATGCCCGACGAAATATAAGTGGGGGGGTCGGGAAGTGCTATAAATTTGTTGCCAATGCGATTGATTCCCGTGTCGGCCGTTTTCTGACCGGGGATTATGCTTATCAAGCAGCGAGTCAATTGGCCAAAAGCCCCCATTTTAAAGAAGTTAAGGTCTCGGGCAGTGACCTCAAAAAATTGCCCGCTGGGGCTGTTGTCGTCTGGGATCGGGCTCCAAATCGAGCCGACAGGAATAGAGGTGATGGCTGGACTGCGGGTCATATTTCGATTGCTGACGGCAAGGGCAATGAAATCAGTGATCATGTCGCTCCTCAGATGACATCGCACTATGCTGGGGGCAAAGCCCGTGTATTTTTACCTGTAAATAGAGCCTAACAGCACTTATCATCCTGCACTGAAAACGATTTGTATCGCATTGCTTGCTTTACGCCAGCAGAAATCGCCCAAAAGAGGGCAGGATTCTCTTTTGGGCGGTTACTTTGACTCGTAATCTGCAAGATAAATACAATGAGGCCAAGCATGGATATTCTCAAAGCTTTACATCTGAATTCGCCAAAACCGGTACCCGCACCTGCACAAGCAGCTAAAAAGCCCAGTTCTCCGCTGAATGCCCGTTTTCAGGATCTTCCTGAGCTCCGTGACGTGGCTGCAGGAAAGGGCTCTCTGGGGTTAAAAAGCAAGGGTGAAGCCGTCAAACGGCTTCAGACGGCCTTAACCGATATGGGCTTTTACTGTGGGGATCAGGCCGATGGTGCCTATGGCCCTCAGACGGCGACGGCTGTGGAGAATTTTCAAAGCAGTTGTAAATTGCCTGTCAACGGCAAGATGGATCAGAAGACCCTGCTTCAACTCAGTCAGCAGGCCCCTCAGCCCGGCAAAAAACTGTGGAGCGATACTCACACAGATCAACGGCTGCCCTCCAATGAACTGGGAAAACTCGGCAAAGCCAAAGCCGTGATTGATCTCTCGGAACACCGCCTGTTTTTGTATGATTCCCACAATGCGGTCAAAAAAGTCTACAGCATTGCTGCGGGCGATCCCAATCATCCCGATGGCAAGGGGCAAAAGACAGGTACAGGCATTCGCAAGGTGCTTGAGAAAATTGATGACCCTGCCCCCATCGCAATGCAGGCTTGGCCAGAATCTCAGGGGCGGGCGTTTGGGAAGAGACTGTTGGATCTGGGTGCCTACGATCCACAACAGGGCCGCTGGCAAGACACAACCGAAGAGTTGCACGGAACCTATGTAAGCTCTTCGATTGGTACAGATGCCAGCCATGGCTGCATGCGTTTGCAGAATGAGGATATTCAGGAAGTCTATGATCAGCTTCGTGTAGGCGATTTGATTAAAATTCAGGATTAATCATTGCTGATGAATTCACCCTTAATGTCAATGTATACCTTTATTTGATTTGAAGAGAGGACAATTCTCGATGGCTTTATTAAACACGACTCAGTCAAGTCCACTGACTCCCAAAGACAGGTTTTTTCAGGGTAACCAAGGCATATCTGCCATCAAAGTTGCCGAAGATGTGCCCGTTAACAACGACGTCGAGATTCTTTCTACTCAACCGACCGAACTGGAGACCCAGGATGTAGCAGAGCTTCAGGCTCCTGGCCCTACCCCCATTAACCCCATCCAGTCGGATGTTGTTGCGTTTCCGGATGTGCTCTCTTCGTTGGATGACAAGGTGGCGGCCGCTCCTGCCACTCCTGCCACTCCTGCCACTCCTGCCACTCCTGCCACTCCTGCTGCTCCTGCCACTCCTGCTGCTCCTGCTGCTCCTGCCACGAATGTTCCAGTTGATGCAAAGCGTCCAGAAGCCAGTGCAGTGAAGGCCGCAGCTCCAGCAAACACCTCGGATTTGAGCCCTGGCGCACAAGAACTTTATGACGCGATGAAACGTTCTGGAGCCAAAGCCACAGATCCCCAGCGAAAAACCATTGCACGCGAGCTGGATGCAGCATGCAAGGCATTTAAAGTGGATCCCAAGCTGATGCTGGCTTTGTTTAAACATGAAAGCGGTGGTATTAAGCCCCATGCAGTAAGCGCTACCGGAGCTGTGGGCCTGGGGCAACTGACGAATATTGCTATGCAAGAAACGATTCGTATCGCAAAATCTGGTCAAAAACCCTACAGTCAGCACAAAGATATCTTTCATGCAACTTATAAAAATCCCGAGCCGATCAAAAACAATGTCTGGACATCTGTTGCTTACCTAGCGATTATGAAAGATCGCTGGGGGCCAAGTACTTCTTTGGTCTTAAAGCGGTATGGAGATCCTTATGTCCCCAATTACGCTCAGCTCGTCCTGAAAGATTATCGCAATTTGTTTGGACACAGTTATAAACCCTGAGCCAGGTTCAGTATTCTACAGGCCTGGTTCGTGCCAGACAGGCTCTCTGAAAGCGGCCAAAGCATGGGAGCTGGAGGCCCGGGTAGAACCATATACCGCTCCGGCAGCCGCAATTGCCCCGGCAGCAGCCAGGGTGATTCCGGCTACTTTGCCAGAGGCTTTGAGGAAATTGACGCCGCTCTGGGTTGTCTGTGCAGACGCACTGAAATGAGCCATTCCCAGTTCTGCAGAAGCAATACCCTTCTGTGCCTGACCGGCACCGGCAGACACCATTCCCAATCCTGTTTTCATCTGGCCGGCGTGACCAGGCAAGGTAAACAACCGGCCCACTTCTGAAGTAATTTTACCCACCCAGCCTGCAGTCGGTGTTGGCACGGGTCCCAGAAACTTTTGGGCTGAATTCAGACTCAAGTTCAGACCCTGGCTCATGGGCTCAAGCCCCCCTTTAACAGCCTGAAATCCCGTTTCCATCGCTTTCACTCCGGCCGTTGCGTTTGACACAGCCGGTACAATCTTGGTACCTGCCACTCCAACCGTTACAGCACTGATTCCCAGACCGGCGGCGATCACACCCCAGGTTTTACTTGCGGCAAATTTGACGCCGTCTGAGGCTGTATTGACTTCATCATCGACCAATTTGACAGAAGCAACCACACTGCGTTCTGCGGGGGTTCCCTGATTCAGAATCAGCTCGGTGGACTGAAATCCATTCTGCCGCAAACCGCTCAGATTCAGACCATCCCCTTCCGCGACATAAGAACGGTCTGCAACAGTAAAATAGACCTGATCCAGTCCATCCTGCTCGGCGAGGCGTTTGAGGTCAGCAACTGTTTTACCAGCGGGAAGCTTTAATTCGTGGATTTTGCCACCTGTTGATTGTCCATTGATGACCAAATTAGCCATTTTGTTAACACCTGAGTTCACTAGAATTAAATACGCTATCGTTAGCGACAAGACCTGGCTTGCGGTAAATAATCCAATTTTAAGCGGATATTAAACTGCCAAAGCAAACAGCCTGAATTACCCGCAAAACACTTCATCGCAGGCAAAGAAACCTCTATTTAAAAAAAATGAAAAATAAAATTAAGAAATAAATAAGAAACCAATTTACTAACTTAAGAAGTTAATCAAAGGGTTAATGCAGATTAAGATTAAGCAAAGGAATGATTTGTTTTTTATTTGCTGCCGACGGTTATCTCAATCACTGAGATATAGGACACCTTAATCAAGTAAAGTGATTTCTTCAGGAGATGCCTGTAATGTCCTATTCACCCGCTTTCAATACGGTCAGCTCACAGCTGAACCCTCATGCCAACGTCTTCAAATCCATGCCTTCCCGTGCGGTCTCTCCGTTTAGTCAGCAAACCTACGACAACGACACGCGCATTCTGAACCCCCACGATCTTTTTTTGAACAATCCAGGCATGCACGACCCGCGGGTACCTCGGGCGCAAAGCAATTTTTCTTTTCTTGACGACAAACAGCTGGCTCCATCGTGCCAAGAAATTCGTCAAGGCAAGGTTCTCGAACCGGGGCAATCAGGCATCACTGTCATGCAAGTTCAAAAAATGTTGGGCAAAGCAGGATTCCCTGTCAAAGCAACGGGAGAATTTGGTGAAACCACTCAGAAACAATTGAAAGCGTTTCAAGCAAGCCAGGGGATCTCAGCGACCGGAAAAGTTGGCCCAACGACACTGAAAGCCCTCGAAGCCCCCCAAGCTCGCTCCGGTCAACTGGCCAGGGCCATTGCGGATACGGCTAAATCCATTGCCTTGGCAAGAGGCACGGTTGGTTGGTGTTACAACGCCGTGGCCGATGCGATTGAAGCCAATTTGCCAGATTTTATGTATGGGGAGCGGGCCTGGATGGCCGCTGATCAGCTTGCAGATCATCCCCGTTTTAAAGAAATCAAGCCACCGGCGGATATGAACAAACTCCCCGTCGGGGCGGTGGTGGTCTGGGCCAAAGGCAGCAGTGAAAGTGGTCATATTTCGGTCTATCTGGGCAATGGCAGGGAAGCCAGCGATCATGTCGCTGACCAGATGCAATCACATTATGGTGGCGGTGATCCCCGGGTGTTTCTTCCGATCTGAGTCCATCGGCATGAGATTGGGGATGGGTATGGTCTTGTCTGACACGAGATAAAAGGTCAAATTTAACTCACAAAAAAAAGCATACTAGGAAAATATTTTGATTTTTAAAAAATACATGCTTATTTTTTTATTTATTACATTTTTTATATCTTGTTCTCGACCCGTGAATAATCAATCTGTGATGGGGCTGGCCGTATCTCCAGAAATACGGTATCTTTCCAACACCGCCAACAGCAATCTTTCGTCGCTTCATTCTGGTGCGCGCTTCTTACGCGATGCCAACGGCGTCATCTCCGACCGGGAAACCGGCCTGCAATGGCTGGAAGGCCCAGACCAACCAACGAGCTGGGAGCAAGCACAAACCTGGATCAGCGGCCTTGGCAACGACTGGCGTACACCAACCCTGGAAGAGCTGACGGCCATCTATCTTCCCGACTCAACCCGCAAGGGGAAATACGGTGATCCGCTCTGTCTCGACCCGACATTCAAGCGTGAAAGCGGTTACGCCCTCTGGTCCGTCGCACGATTTGACGGTACCGCCTGGATCTACGATTTCAGCCGCGGTTACGCCCACTGGATCGACACCTATTATCCTGGCCGATTCGATCGGGCCGTGGCTGTACGTAAATCTCGAAAGGAATTAAACAAACCATGAAATCCCTGTTCCTTGCTTTGGCTCTCCTGTTCACGATGGCTCAAGGCGCTGTGCCACTTTCCGCTTACGCGCGACAGTTGAAGGACTTCAACGGGCTAATGACCGCCCTTGAGGGCGGTGAAACAGTGCGTGTCATCATCGACTACGGTCGGTGCAGCCTGATAATCGACGGCAAACCAGCCGACGCACCCAAAGCGATTGGCGGCATGTCGGTCGATGTTTTCGAGTATTTCGCCCAGATGGCGATCGGCAATCCCATGGCCTTCGTGGTTTTTTCGGAAGTAAGCCTGATCAATCACCCCAAGCGCGGGTTTGTTCAGAACTACGTCAAATTCAAGGTCAAAGAGGATAATTCGGTCGATGTGACAGCGCAGTATCTTAAGCCAAACAGCTTAGAGATCGTCATGGACGAAACCTTCACCTCGGTCATCGCTGATGGCAAGAACCACGGTGCGGTCTCGTTCTTCGCCGATTAATCCGAGAGTCGAGAGGGTGAAAGAGGCTTCCCCAGTGTGCTGCCCAGTCTGCTGCCAAGTGTGTTTAAGCCCCCACTCGGCCTGATCGTCAAATAGGGTTCGGGCCAGGTCTTGTGTAGGGTGCGCAGCAATGACACGGTGCTGGTCAACGGCAATGTGCATGGCCTGACCCGCAGCCAATACCAAATGAATGTATTTATGTTTCAAAAGTTTGATAAATGGGTATTATTACTCTATAATCATATTAAAATATTTTGGAGGCACCCCTTAATTATGCCTGATATAGCAGTTGGTAGAAGTTACTTAGTTAATGACTTTATGTCCGCGGGAAAAAAGTCAGACACAAACACTGTCAATGTAAATGAATTTCTCCAAGGATCAACTCCAGCTGGTGCGTCCCGTGCGGTTGCAGTAAATATGGGTGTTAAAATCCCTGATGATTTGCATATGACCCCTGAGACAGCCCAAAAATTGGATGAATTGATTGATAAAGGCTATAAAGTCATGGGCACAAAAGATTTCACAACCACCGTCAGCCACTGGTTAGGTGGCAAGTGAGCCGCAAAGTCAAGTGAGCGAACCCAAACAGGATGTTTTTGGCGGGACGATCCAAGATGAGTCCGAATTGCCCGCATTGGAAGTAAAAGCACTTGAATTTTATCGCCAGAAGAATCCCAAGTATAATTATCTCCTGACTTTGAGCAAAGATGTTGAAGCGGGCTTGCACATCGTATTTGTTCCGGCAATCCGCTCCGTCAAAACGGGCGAGATCCAGGTAGATCAGGAAGTGATGGATTTGGCACTTGATGGTGGTGTTCATATTCAGACCCTTCCCTCCCATAAGATGGAAACTGTTTCCGTCCGTTTCGGCCAACCGAATTAGGTAGTGCCTTGGAAGTCATGATGGGTTATGATGAACGCAAACCAGAGGTGCCCCACACTTCTCCAAAGTGTCCAAACCATTGCCATGGGTTCAAATCCAAAAAACTTGACATCTTCTCTCCAATCGATTACGATCAGGGTTAATCTCATTTAGACCGGCTGAGGGACTGGCCCTTTGACGCCGGGGCAACCTTTGGAGTTAACCCCTCTAAAAAGGTGCCAACTCCTGCAGATGCCTCAGCCGTATCTGAAAAATGAGCGATCAGTCAGCCATTCTGGATGGAACTGGTCTTCATCCCTGTCGTGTATGCAGGGTTTCCAAGTGAGTAACGCACTTGGAGTATGTTTAATTTATGTCGCGGACCCTTTTCTTTGCGGACACCCCGCCCCAGCTCGATTTCCCCCCTTTATACAGCGGTATTTTTGATTTACCTGCGCCGTTTTTGCTCGATTCAGGTCAGGTCTTGGCCCGGCCCCGTTTGGCTTGGCGGCGTCTGGGACAGCCCCATTTGCCCGCCGTGGTGATTCTCGGCGGAATCTCTGCTGGGCGTTATGCCTGGCGGGCCGATCCCGAACAAATTGAAGGCTGGTGGCAAGAGCAAATCGGCCCCACTCGGCCCCTTAACCCCGAACAATTCCAATTGATCAGTGTCGATTTCTTGGGCAGCACAGGTAGCAGCAGCGGCCCCCACAACAGCCGCCAGGCTGGCTCGGATTTTCCGGCGATCAGCACCCGAGATCAGGCCCGTGCCTTGGCGGCATTGGTCGAAAACCTGGGTATAAATCAATTGGAGAGCATGATTGGGGCCTCTTATGGCGGCATGGTGACCCTGGCTTTTGCCCAGCACTTCCCACATTTGCTCAAACGCGCCCTGGTGATCTGTGCCGCTGATCAGCCAAGTCCTTTGGCCACAGGCTGGCGCCATGTTCAGCGCGAAATACTCCAAATGGCATTGGCCCAGGGCGAGCCCGAAAAAGGCCTAAAGCTGGCACGGGCCTTGGCAGTGACCACCTATCGTTCAGAACAGGAATTTGCAAACCGTTTTGCGCCTGGCTTGGGCCCCGACGGCTGCTTGCCCTATTTGAGCCACCAGGGAGAGAGCTTCTCTCAACGCTTTGATCCCTATAGTTATCTCTGCCTAAGCACGTCGATCGACACCCATCAGGTTGCGCCCAAAAGCATTGCTATTCCTGTCGATCTGCTGGGCTTTAGTTCAGATCAACTGGTTCCCGTAAGCCAATTAAAAATGTTGCAAAAAAAACTCAAACAAAATGGCTTTTTACAACTGATTGAAAGTATTTACGGTCACGATGCCTTTCTCAAAGAGACTGCCGAAGTCGCTGAAATTCTCAAACAACATTTGGAGCAATAACCATGACAAAGATCTCCCCTCTCACCCTCACCGCCCGCGCAGGAATCAACAGCGACAGCCAACACGGGGCCGTGATGCCGCCGATTCAACTCAGCTCGAATTTCGCCTTTGCAGGCCTGCACCAAAAACGCAAATATGACTACACCCGCTCGGGCAATCCAACCCGGGATCAATTGGCCGAGGCCTTGGCCCAATTAGAAGGGGGTAGCCACTGTGTTATCACCTCGACAGGCATGTCTGCCGTAACCCTGATTCTGCAATTGTTGGAACCCCAAGATCTGATTCTGGCGCCCGATGACTGTTATGGCGGCTGTCAACGCTTACTCAAAGCCAAAGCTGCTCAGGGCCATTTTCAATTGAAAATGGCCCGTTTTTCAGAAACAGATACCCTGGTCGCCCAGATTTTGGCAGATCGGCCCCGTTTGGTCTGGATCGAGACCCCCAGCAACCCGCTTTTGCGCCTGACGGATATCCAAACCGTGGCCAATGCCGCCCATGAAGTAGGTGCCCTGGTAGTGGCCGACAATACCTTTCTCACCCCTCTGTTACAACAACCCCTGCTTCTGGGCGCAGATATCGTGATGCATTCCACGACCAAATACCTCAATGGCCACAGCGATGTGGTCGGTGGTGCCGTGATCAGCAAGACCCCCGAACTGGGCGAAAAATTGGCCTGGTGGGGCAATTGTTTGGGCATAACCGGTGCTCCCTTTGATGCCTGGCTGACCTTGAGGGGGCTGCGCACCCTGCCTTTGCGGATGCAACAACACGGCGAAAGCGCAGAAAAAATTGCCCGGTTTTTGGCCGGCCATCCGGCAATCGACCAGGTGTATTATCCGGGTTTGGCCGAACATCCCCAACACAGTCTGGCCCAGCGCCAGCAGAGTGGCTTTGGCGGCGTGCTCAGCTTTGAGCTTAGACCGGATGTGAATTTGGCACGTTTTGTCGAAAGCCTGCAGCTCTTTACCTTGGCGGAGTCTCTGGGTGGGGTCGAAAGTCTGATCGCCCACCCTGCCAGCATGACCCATGCCTCCATGCCGCCCGAAGCTCAGGTACAGGCAGGTATTGGCCCGCATTTATTGCGCCTCTCAGTGGGCATTGAAAGTTGCGAAGATCTACTGACCGACTTACAGCAGGCCTTGGAATTGTCCGCTGGCATCGACTCCGCTCAGCCAGCAACTTCGGACCTCGATCTTCAATCTGCGATTTTGGACCGCCATCTTCAGCCAGCACTTCAGCTCCGTTGAGAACAAGAGCCCCAGCCCATGCTTGTGGGCTCTTTTGTTTTGGCATTGCAACCTCTGCCCTTTCTGGCTCTGACTGTGTTATATTAAAAATAATGTCCTAATTTTAACCGTACTTAATTTAAAGCTTAATGTTAGAAATGTTAAAACTGGTTTTCATAACCCGTTAAAACAATTAGAATTTGTTAAAAATTTGTTTGAACAAAAATTTTAACAAGAGCTGTGGGTAAAAAGTACGTCCTTATAAGTGGGACGTCCCTCAATCGTCCTTACCTGCCGATCGGCGCTGCTGAATTATTCCCCGTTGCCGCTTCTGTATTTGGGCCTATGAGGCATCCTATACAAGATATGACTGGAATTTCCCTATGTCCCAAGAACCCCTTTTGCCTGAACATTTATTTTTGACCACCCTCAAAGCCCCTCTTCAGGCCCCACCACAACAAGCCGCAATTGTCGCAACCCTGTCGGAAATTGACGCTGAGGCCGAAATAGAAGTTTCGGAACTTGACGAAGCCGATGATTCCTCTGACATGCCCGAAGCCGACTTGTCTGACGCAGAATTTGCCGAAAGCGCTCTGCCTGAAGTTGCGTTCAGTCAAGCCGAAGCCTTGCTTGACGAACCCGAGGATGAAGAGCGCGAAGAAGATGAAGTAGATATCGAAGAAGAAGAAGAACCCAGCTCGGGTTTTGCCGCATTAAAACTGGCAGCCCCCGTTTTAAAAGCCGTTCTGGCCGCTGGTTATGAAGAGCCGACTCCGATCCAGGCCCGCATGATACCCCACGTCTTGGCTGGCCAAGATGTACTTGGACAGGCCCAGACAGGCACCGGCAAAACGGCTGCGTTTGCTCTTCCCCTGCTCTCCCGCATGGATCCCAACGACTACAACACCCAGATTCTGGTCTTGGCCCCTACCCGCGAACTGGCCCTGCAGGTCAGTGATTCGTTTCAACGTTATGGTTCAGGCTTGCCTGGCTTGCGTGCCACCGCCATTTACGGCGGCCAGAGCTATGGCCCCCAATTGCGCGATCTCAAACGCGGCTCACAAATCGTGATCGGTACACCCGGTCGCGTGATGGACCATATGCGTCGGGGCAGTCTGGATTTGTCCCACTTGAAAGCCCTGGTGCTGGACGAGGCCGATGAAATGTTAAACATGGGTTTTGCTGAAGATGTTGAATGGATTTTGTCGCAAACCCCCAGCGAACGCCAAACAGCGCTGTTCTCCGCCACCATGCCGCCTGAAATCCGCCGCTTGGCCCAAAAATACCTCAAAAAACCCGTGGAAATCACCCTGGCGGTCAAAACCACAACCGCGGATACCATTCGCCAGCGCTACTGGATCGTGCGTGGATTAAACAAACAACAGGCCCTGATTCGCCTGCTCGAAAGTGAGCCGATCGAAGGCGTGTTGGTCTTTGTACGTACCAAAGAAGCCACCCTCGATATCGCCCAAAAGGTTGAACAAGCGGGTTATAAAGCCGCAGCCCTGAATGGTGATTTGCCTCAAGCCCAGCGCGAACAAACGGTTGAACGCCTGCGCCGTGGCAAACTCGACGTCTTGGTCGCGACCGATGTCGCCGCCCGCGGCTTAGACGTGGAGCGCATCAGCCACGTGGTCAATTACGATGTGCCTTTTGATGCAGAGTCGTATACCCACCGGATTGGCCGTACAGGCCGCGCAGGCCGTTCTGGCGAAGCTATTCTCTTGATTGAGCCCCGTGAAATGCGCCTGTTTAACACCATT
This sequence comes from Candidatus Sericytochromatia bacterium, assembly GCA_044356335.1. Classification (GTDB taxonomy): domain Bacteria; phylum Cyanobacteriota; class Sericytochromatia; order UBA7694; family UBA7694. The sequence continues at coordinate 1,955 of JBIKWL010000122.1, read as the reverse complement.
GAACGCGCCACCCGCCATCCGATGGCACGGATGTATATGCCCGAAGCAGAAGCGATCAACCAAAAGCGTGTTGTGCGCTTTATGGAGCGGATCACCAAAGCCCGCCAATTGCCCCAGATAGAGTATTTCCGCGATTTAATGAAGGCCTATGCCAGCGATCAAGATGCACCCTTGGAAGAAGTGGCTGCCGCTTTGGCACTGCTGGTTCAAGGCCGCACGCCTTTGCTCTTGCCCCCCGATCCTGCTGGGCTGCAAGAAGATCCGACGGGCTCTGCTTATTCCAGAGATCGCAAGGATAAATTCCACCGCGAAAAAAGCTTTAAAGATGACAGCGAACTGGGTCTTGTGCCCTTTCGGGTCGAAGTGGGCCGGATTCATGGCCTGCGCCCCAGCATGTTGGTGGGAGCCATCGCCAACGAAGGCGGCCTCGACAGCAAATTTATCGGCAAGATCAAAATGCACGATACCTATAGCACCGTCGATCTGCCCCAGCATCTGGAGAAACATCTGGTCAAAGCCCTGGCCCGCACCCGTGTGGTCAACCACCCGCTGCGCCTGTCTCGATCAGGCGCAAGTACAGGTGGTGGCTATACACCCGACAAATCCCCCAAAAGCTGGGATAAAAAACCGACCTTTTCCCCCAGCCCCAAAGGCCGCCCCGATCATGCGCCCCGCGCCAAAGCAGGCAAACGCGGATTTTTGGGCAAATAGTTTGACCCCAAACAAGCGATAGCATAAAAAGCCCCTGAACCAGTTTGGTTCAGGGGCTTTTGCCTGTGCTGTTGTTTGAGTCAAACAGCTGCACTCAAATTCTGCTGCGCTTAGACTTACGAGGTCGGGCGCTTGGGAGCAGGCTTCTTAGCTGCTGGGGGAGCAGGAGTCACAGGGGCAGCTAGCGGCGCTTCCACTTTGGCAGGAGCTGGCGCTTCTTCTTCGAGCTTGGCTGCAGGCGCCACAGGGGCAGCTGGCGTCTCAACTTTCGCGGGCGCAGGAGCCACGGGGGCCGCAGGGGTTTCAACCTTGGCGGGCGCAGGGGCTTCTTCTTCCAGTTTGGCAGTCGGCGCTGCTGGGGCTGCGGCAGGGGCCTCAACTTTGGCTGGGGTCACCGCGGCAGGGGTTGCGGGCTTGGCAGGAGCTGCAGCCTTGGCAGGAGCCGGTGTCACTGGAGCAGGGGCCACTGGAGCAGGGGTGACGGGTGCTACCACTTCAACCACAGGGTTGGCCGGTGCCACGGCTCTGGGAGGAGCTGAAGTGACAGGGTCCTTTGGCAATGCTGTACGAGACAGAATCAACTGGCGATATTCCTCCTGATATGCATCGAGTTTTTCACCGTGATTATTGCCCACACCACGTTGCTTCATCAAGGCTTCCAGACCCGGATTGAGTTGGAAAATTTCGTGCACCCGCAATTCATTGCCCAATTCTCTTTTAGCGATACTCAGGGGCGTATCCCCGCGTTGGACTTGATACTGATAACGCGATCCTGCTGCGGATCCTGTGGGGGAGGTAGGAGCCGCGGGCCCCGTAGAGGGAACACTTTGGCCATTTTCTTCCATTTCGATTTCGTTGAGCAATTGAATGATCAACTGGGCGCGTTGGACCCCCGCGGAGTTCATATAGCTGGAGAGGTTCACACCCTGGAAGGTGAGGCCGCCGCCAGTAGAAACATTGCCACTGCCACCAGTAACTGCGGCAATACTCTGGGACTGCTGGGCAGCAGCCTGACTGACAACAGCACCAGCCAAGGCGCGAATCTGAGAGCGGTCTTCTTTTTTGACCAATTTAAGTGTGGCTTTGAGCTGGGCTTCGTCCACTTTCATCAGAATGTCGAATTGCTGATGAATGGCCAATTGGCTAAAGTTGCTCAGGGTCAGAATCTGGCCTTGAAAAGTCAGCGGTTTGCCTCCACTGAGCAGGGTATCGGGGGGCATATTGGCCACAGGTTCAGCCACAGC
>JBIKWL010000257.1:0-4644 GCA_044356335.1 Candidatus Sericytochromatia bacterium | reverse complement strand
CCCAGACCCAGCGGCCGCTTTTGTCGGAAGTCTATTATATTATCTCGATGTTGATTTTCTTTTCTCTGAATGGCCATCACTTTCTGATTTTGGCCTTTCAGAAGAGTTTTAAGGCCGTTCCTGTGGGCACTTTGGTCTTTAACCAGCTGATTTTGGAGCGCATTTTTACGCTCTTTGCCCAGATTTTTCTGGTGGCACTGATCATTGCCGCGCCAATTTGCGGTGTTTTAACTTTGATTGACCTGATTCTGGGGCTGGTTGCGCGCACAGCACCGCAAATGAATATCCTTGTGCTCAGCTTTTCGATTAAAATTTATATAGGGCTCTTGAGTTTGCTCTTTTCGCTCTATTTCACCTTTCAGTTTATTCACGATCTTCTGCTGCAATTATTGCAGCAATTGGCACAGGTCATTTGATGACAGATCCTTCAAAAACAGAAAAAGCCACCCCCCGCAGGCGGGGCGAATTACGTGGCAAGGGGCAAACAGCCAAAAGTCAGGAATTTAATACGGCGCTGCTGTTTATTGTGGCGATTGTCTTTCTCAAATTTTATTTCCCAGCGGTTGTGCACTATGTGCAGACCAGCACCTCTCAGCTCTGGAACAATTTTCCCAAAGACATCAGTGTCAATGGCTTTATGGCCTTAATGGGGCAGATTGCGATGGGCATGCTGGTCGCTTTGGCACCGCTTTTTCTGGCGTTGATTATTACTGCCGTGATCAGCAATATCAGCCAAGTGGGGCTGCATCTCTCCTTTTACTCGATCAAACCCGATATCACAAAACTCAATCCGGTTCAGGGTTTTAAGCGGCTTTTTTCCATGCAGCCGCTGATGCAACTCGGGATGAACCTGGTCAAGATCAGTATTTTTCTCTGGCTCTCCATCTCAATTTTGACCAGCCATTACAACCAATTATTGCAAACGGTGCATATGCCCCTGAGTGAAACCGGTCGCCTGATGGCGGCTGTGGTTTGGGAACTCTCTTGGAAATTGGGCGCAGTGATGTTGATTGTGGCGATTGTCGATCTGATTTGGCAGCGCTGGTACTTTGAACGCGGGATTCGCATGAGCAAACAGGAGATCAAAGACGAACACCGCAACTCAGAAGGTGATCCTCAGGTCAAAGCCAAGATCAAACAACTGCAACGCAAAGCCGCTCTGCAGCGCATGATGGAGTCGATTCCCCGCGCGGATGTGATCCTCACCAACCCGACCCATTTGGCGGTGGCGATTGAATACAAGCCCGAGAGCATGAATGCGCCGCAAGTGGTGGCCAAAGGCGCGGAGGCGATTGCCGAGCGCATCAAGGAGCGGGGGCGCGAATTTCAGGTGCCGATTTTGGAAAACAAACCCCTGGCGCGGGCGCTCTTCCGTTCCGTCGAGGTGGGCCAAGAAGTACCCGCTGAACTCTATGCGGCTGTCTCAGAGGTCTTGATTTACGTCTATCAAATGACAGGACGGATTGAAGACTTTTCTCAGCGGTAGCTGTAATGGGTCTGCAAGCCCTGAAAGGCCTTTTGGACGAGTCGCTCTTGCAATTGGGCCAATAAAAGGGGGCGATCGCTATGCGCCGCCCGTGCCGTCTCAGAGACCGTGATCTCTTTCAAGCGCAGAGCGGGTTGTCTTTGCCAGATTGCCAAATGCAATTCCATTTTGATCTCTAATCGGGCTGTCTCTGGTCTGCCTGGCCAACCCAGCGGCGTGCCCTGTTGGCTTTGCTGGTATTCTTGGGCTTTGGCCCAACCCCGAATCAAAAGCGGAGGGGCACCCTCTTTTGCTGTCACACTTTCAGTGCTCTCCGAAGAACAGGCATCGCCCTGATAAGGCAAGGTCTGAAGCGCCAATTCACGTGGAAATTGGCGCGCCAAGGTTTGGTTGAGTTTGTCCCATTCAAAATCCGCAGGGGCTTTGCTGGTTGATTGAGCTGCTGCTTGCACAGCCAATGGGCAGAGGTCCGCTTGGCGTTTTCCAACCCGATCGAGCGGATCTTCTAAGACCATTTCCCAGGCGTAACATCCGCTCAGGCAAGTGGCCAAAGTGAGAGATAAAAGAAGTCGCTTTTTCATGACAGTCAGTGTAACAGATACCGACACCGGGAGATACGCTTCTTTGCGAGTTGGGGTATGATATTAGAGCGTGTTTTGCAAAAGTTACAAGACAGAAAGAGGGACACACACAGTGAGGCAGTTTGGTGAGCTTAAAGGGCAGGATTTAATTCAATTACTCAATACCTTGGCGACTGAAGGTGCCCTCACAGCGCCGGGTGTGATTCACAAACTCCAGGCGACCCACCCGATGGGGGCCCAAAACAGTTTATTTATTCGCGAGAATGTTTTTATTCATGCCGCTTCGACTGATTATAAATTCAGTTTGAGTTCAGCCCTGGGCAAACGCGGTTTTATTGACAAAATCCAGCTTCAAGAGATGAAAGACATTCGCAAGGCAGAGCAACCCACCCCCTCTTTGGCGCGCTTGCTGCTGCGCCACAAGCTGATCGACGAAGCCAATCTCAAAGCGGTCATCAATCACCTCAACGAGGTTTTGGCCTACGAGATCATGATGTGGAAAACCTGTGATTTTAAACTGATCCCGGTTGAACACAATCCCGAAGATTTCTCGACCTATTTTGCTGGAGAACTCGAGGCAGAGCATTTATTAGATGTGACCGAGTTTGCGGCGGATGCCGACAAAAATTTGCCGGTTCTGATGTTGATGCGTGAAAAATTGTCCAACCCCAATATGATTCTAAAGCGCCTGCGCGAAGCGGATCCCTCTGAATTGTCCGATCCTCAGAATCACGTCTATCAAGCGGTGAATAACCGCAACAGTCTGCGCGATATTTTGCTGCTCTCTGATCTGGGTTATTTTGAAACCTATACGGCGCTCTTTCAATTGCTGAGTTGGGAAACGATCGGCATGGGCAGTCTCGAAACGCCCCGTTATGCCAAAAAGGCCCCCGAGCCGATGGTCTCCCGTCCTGCTGCGACTCCCCGTCCCACGCCAGCCGCAACACCTGCACGGGCGGCCGAAGCACCTGTTGCACCTGCCAAGCCCTCTGATGAGCGGTCCTTTTTGCGCCGCGCCCGTGGGGCGGATCTGTTTCAGGTGCTGTCAGCCCTGATCAAAGGAGGCAAACGCAGTGGCAAACTGCGCGTGGAAAACCAAAAAAGTGTGATTCACAGTGATTTGATGTTACACGAAGGCAATTTGGTGCATGCCTCTTCAACGATGTACAGTCTGCGTTTTGGTGATTTGCTTGTTCACAAAGGCCTGATTACGGTCGAAGATTTGCAAGATGCCCTCGAAACGCAAAAAGAGCAAAAGGGCAAACACCTGGGCGAAATTTTGGTGGCGGAAAAGCTGATCCAAGCTGAGATCATCCCGCAACTGGTTTACCACCAGATCGAATGTGTTTTGTATGAATTGTTGAGTTGGGCCGATGCCAAATTTTTCTTTGAAGAGAGTGCCACGCCTTTGCAACAGGAGTTTGTGGTCTTTGCCGATTATGAAATTGTCGATGGCCGCCTGATTCAACGCGAGGGCAGCTCTGAGCCCAAGGGCCGGGACGTGCTCGGCGATGCTGATAAAAACCTGCCCATTCTTTTGATGATCAAAGAAAAAATGCCCAATCCCAGTGCTGTGGTTAAACGCACAGGTCAAGAGCCAGTCAGTGAATTATCAGAAGAGCAAAAACAGGTGATTGGATTGGTCAATGGGCAGCATTCGATCAATGATTTGCTTGTGCTCTCCGATTTGGATTATTTTGCCACCTATACCGCTCTCTTCCAGATTTTTAGTTCGGGCCTGATCGAAATTCAAAAAGAGGCCCCGGCGGCCCCGGCTTCAGCTCCGCTCAGCCGGCCCAAGCCTGCGATGACCCCCAGTGTCGCTTCCGGCGCTTCTTCAAGTGCATCTTCCAGCGCGGTGGCCAGTCCTGTTGCCCGCCCTGAACCGGTCAAAAGTGCTGCTGCTTCGGCCGCTCCTGCTGGCGGTGGCTCGGATGCTGCTCAGTATGAGCAATTGCGCAAATTATTGGGTGAAGATCTGCTGCGTGCTTTACAGCAATTTCCTGCGCGTCAAGCCCCTGCCCTGCGCAAGGGCTTGGAAGCACTGGTTGAAATGGGGCTGTCTGCACGATAATCTCGGCGGGCAAGACCTGATTTTTATAGACAAGCAGAGAGAGATTTGTCTATTCTGAAAGCAGGGTGAAGCAACCTGGCGGGATAAATGCGCTATAACACCTTGAGAAAGCTTTAGCTTTTCGTAAAACTTATTACAATGATGTGGGGTTTGGTACGGTGCAAAGAAAACACCTTTTTTCGAGTTTGATGGCTCTGACTCTGGTTTTGACCATAGGTTGTGGCGAAAAACAACCCCCCCCCACCACGACGAATCCGGGCAGCTTGAGTTCTGGTCTGACCCCGATTACCCCTGTTGATGGCGGCGGCGGCTTGACCCCAATTGAAGACCCCAATGCAGCTCCCACTGATGGTAGCAGCAATTTTAACCCCAACGACAATTTTGATCCCAATGCGCCTGCTGTAACCCCCGGTGAACCCACTGCAGCTCCCAAACCTGATCCCAATACGCCTGCCCAGCCCACCCCCGACCCCAATGCGACAGCGGATCCGAACGCAACTCCC
>JBIKWL010000256.1:0-4663 GCA_044356335.1 Candidatus Sericytochromatia bacterium | reverse complement strand
TCGGCATACCGCCAGAGTTCCAAAGCAAGGTATTTCAGAAGTTTGGTTCGCTCAACACCCTGAATCCAAAAAAAGGCCGTTCGACGGGTCTGGGGCTGCCCTTTTGCAAGTTTGCCGTTGAAGCCCATCAGGGGAAACTGACTCTGGAAAGTGAAGTGGGTAAAGGCAGTTGTTTTACCATTCATCTGCCTTTGGATACCGTTTAAAACCAGCCTTTTCCTGGGGGATATGTTAGAACTCTTTAGCCGTAAAATCTGGAACAGGTAACAGCGTATGCTTAAAGTATTAGCCATTGATGATACCCGCGCAAATTTGGAGCTGGTTCACGAAATGCTGTTGAGTCAGGATTTTGAAGTCGCAACTGCCTCCAATGGCAAATTGGGGGTCGAAAAAGCGCAGACCTTTGATCCCGATTTGATCATCTGCGATATCGAAATGCCCGAAATGGATGGGTTTGAAGTCCTGGAGACGCTGCGTCGGCAGGAGCGTTTCAAACACACCCCTTTTGTCTTTCTCACCGGGGTCAATACCCAGGATAGCATTGACCGGGGCGTGGATCTCGGTGCCGACGATTACCTGCTCAAGCCTTTCACACTCAAAAAGCTGATCAGTACAGTGACCACCAGTTTCAAAAAAGCCGAGGCATTAAAAGAGACCTACCAACAAAAATCCCAGGCCGTCGAGGAAAATGTCCTCAACATGATGTGCCACGATCCTGTCACAGGATTGCTCAATTCAGATACCATGGGCAGCCATTTTCTCCAAATCACCGACGAACTGGGCGAGCAAAATCTGGCGGTGCTTACCTTCAGTGTCGATCAGATCGACAGCTATTTTGATCAATCCCCCACCCTTGGCCAGGCCATCACCAAATATGTCGCCAAACAATTAAAAAAATATTACGGTTCTCAGGAACGTTACCTCTACTATCTCGGCAACCAGAACTTTCTGGCCTTTGCACCTTACCACCAGGCAAACTCCCGGCTGATCATGAACCTGGAAAACCTGTTGGCACAGATTTCCCTGCCCCTGCGTATCGGCCGCTACGACGTTGAAATTGGGCTTCGGGCAGGAATCAGCCTCTATGGGCCAGACGGGCAGGAATTCAATGAACTTCTACGCAAAGCCAATCAAGCCAGGGCCCAGAGCAAAACTGGCCCCGGTCAAAGATATGCCTTTTACGTGTAGTTTTTTATGAATTGGAAGAAACAGCGTCCCTCCGTGTTCGTGATCGACGACCAACCCATGAACAGTCAGATGGTGGCAGATATTTTGATGGGCTCGATTTGCGATCTCAAATGTTTTTCCGACCCCCACGAAGGCCTACGGGAGATCATGGTTGCCAAACCCGATCTGGTACTCCTGGATTTGGATATGCCCGGACTGAGTGGCATGGAAATCTTGCAACAGCTTCGACATATGCGAAGTACACAACATCAGCAGGTGATCATGTTTACAGCCCATTCAGATCCTGACACGGTCAAAGCCATTCTGGATATGAAAGTGAGTGACTATCTGATCAAACCCTTTAAAGCTGGCGATTTGATTAGGAAACTGACACAGGTGCTGGGCCGCGATCTCTTTCCCTGAGCGGCCCCCGTTTACCGGCTCGTCATCGCCCGGCCTCAGCCGCTAGAAAAAATTGCAGAAGAAATCAGTTTGTCTTGTATATTCTGTGGGCTTTGGGGGTATAAAGATGAAATAATGCGTTTATTTTTGAAAGGGCCCTTTATGCATGAGTTATATTCCTGATCGCAAAATCACGCCCCTCCCCGGTACCGTCCCAGTGGTTGTCAAACCCGCCGACAATAAAGGGGAGACTCCCGCCGCACAACCAGCCGCAGAAGCAGCCCCAGCCGCAGCCGTAACTGACTTGGCTCCCCAAGACAGTGCAGTGGTCACCGCCGCCGTAGACACCCCCATTGACCCTGTCGTCGATGAGCGGGTCCAATTTCCACCCAAAACAGCGACAGCCAAGCCTGAGGGAGACCCTACAGCAGCAAGCGTCGAGACCATCGCCCCCAAGACCTTGCCCACCCCCCTGCAAGAATCCTATGCCGATCTGAGTAAACGCCTGAATTCCAATCCCCAGGTCAACTATATCGACATTGAAAAACAAGACCAAAACAAAGGTCTCAGCCAGTTCTTAAATCAGTTTAAAGAACAGCTCGACAACACCCCCGGCCTGCGCGACAAATTGGCCCAGACCAAAGCGGGCAAAGAATTGCTCGAGGTGCTCGAAAATGCCGCCAAAGGGTTCCTGAGTTCTCAAGATATTCTCAAGCTGCAAACCTTTATTGTCTCTGCCGGAGAAGATATTTCGCACCCCAACAGCCCCAATGGCATTGATGGTGCCTTTGGCCCCCGCACTCACCAAGGTTTGCAAAACGCCTTTGATAAACTATTGAGCAAACCGGATGAGACCATCGCTCAATTTGAGACCAATTTTGCCAATGCGGCTCAATTGGCCCAAGAGAGAATCACAGATTACGAAAACATGGGTGGCAATGTGCCCAGTGGTGGTTACGGCGAAGAAACAGGCTCTGTGCCGAGTTCCGGCACACCTGGGGCAGGCTCACAGACCGGAAAGTCAGGCCATTCAGCAGCCCTGGGCGACGAAAGCAGCACGGGTGGAGTGCGCAATCCGCCCCCTGCTGATCGCACCGCAACAGGCTTGGGCCGCCAGATTACAGAAGCCGTGGGCAAATCCCGCCCAGTGATGGCGGATTATTTGAGAAGAAATGGCGGCTATTATTGTTACCGGGGTGTCAAAGATGTTTTGAGCCGGGTCAATCCCCCAATTACTCTGACTGGCGGCTCTGCTTATCAAGCAGCAGATCAATTAAGGGCCAAATACAGCGATCGCTTTCAAGAAGTTAAACTCACAGTCCCCCCCAATCAAGCCACACGGGATTATTTAAAATCCCTGCCCGCAGGGGCGATTGTCGTCTGGGGGCACAGCAACAATCCCGCCAAATACGAAGCGGGTAAGGCCAAAGGCAATGGCTATGCCCATGGCCATATCTCCGTAGCCATGGGCAATGGCTATGAATTCAGCGATCGTGATCGTCCCCAGATCACCGCCCCAGGTGACCCTGAGCGCTACGGTTCTTTGACCGTCTTTTTGCCCAAAGACGCAGCAGCCCAACCGGCCCAATAAGCCGCTATCGGGTTCAGCTTCGAATCAAGAAAAACGCCTGTTTTCACAGGCGTTTTTACTTGGGTGATTAAAGCAATCCCTGCTCGATAAAAGCCACAGCTTCAGCCACCCCATTTTGGCGCATCAAAATCCGGCCCAGCCCTTGGGCCCGCAATTGGAACTCAGGCCGGAGCAAGCGCTGCAAGCCCCGTTCTAAGGTATCTGCGTTGAGTTGGCCTTTGGGCAATCCCGGCGGCCCCAGGCCGTGGATGTAAATGGCATGGGCCCAATAATTCTGATCGAGCAAATGGGGGATCACCATTTGTGGCACACCGGCCCGCGCTGCCGCAGAGGTGGTGCCTGCGCCACCATGGTGTATCACCGCCCGCAGACGGGGAAACAGCAGGCCGTGTTCGACGGCATCAATCAAAAAGATGTTTTCGGGCAGAGCGGCCTGCCCCAAACCGCCCCAGCCTTTGCTGAGCACAAAACGCGCTTTGCTGCGCTGCGCCAATTTGACCAGGGCCTCGGTCGTGGCTGCTGCTTTGCCGTCGTTCATGCTGCCAAAGCCCAGATAGATCGGGGCCTGTCCCGCCGCAAGAAAATCTTCAAGCTCTGCCGCTAAAGCCGTTTCGCAGCCAGGTAAATGCAAAGCGGGCACTTGAAAAAGAGACTGATCGGGTGCGGCTGGGGCCAGTTCTTTATACGCCGCCAACAAGGGCTGTTCAGATAAAAAAGCCCTGAAGAGTCCCCGTGCGGGAGGCATGTCAAAGTCTTTGCGAATGCGGTTAATCACAGAGCCCAAGGCAAACTCCCAGCCGCGCACCTCAAAGAACCAGGCCAATTGGTGGAGTTCTTTGTTTAAGACTGGCCAGGGCCAAATCATCGGCATATGGGCCTGAGAAGGCACCAAACTGGGACAATAGACCAAATAGCGGTAAGGGATCTTCCAATACTCTGCAGCCGAAAAAGCCGAAAGCTGAAGCGAGGAAGCCACAATCATATCAAAGCCCTCAGCCAAGGGAATCAGAGCCGCGTGCAGGCGGATCAAATTATCCTGAATCAAAGCCAACATCTTCCGCAAGACCGACAGGCGGCTTTTCATGATCTCTCCCCCTTGGGTTTCAATCAATTCACGCATATTGTGGCCGACAGGATGGGCCAAAAGCCCCTGTTCCGCGATCCAAGCACAGAAATCGGGGGGAGCGGCCATTTCCACATCATGACCCGCCTCTTTCAGCCCCAGCGCCAAAGCCAACAAGGGCTGGATATCTCCCCGAGAACCATGGCCGGCAACCAAAATACGCGCCATCTAGGTCTCCACGAAGTCGAGGTCGCGCCCGTAGGTCTCTTCGAGGCGCGAAAGTGAAAAACCGGCAATCAAGAGGGTCATTGCTCCCAAGGCAAGTGCACTGCCGGTCATACCCAGGCTGCCTTTGCTGGCACCAAAGATCAAGCTCAGAGGAACAACCGAACCCCGGATAAAATTGGGGGCAGTGGTGGTGACGGTAGCACGGATATTGG
>JBIKWL010000255.1:0-4701 GCA_044356335.1 Candidatus Sericytochromatia bacterium | reverse complement strand
AATGGCAGAAGACTCCTTCGATGAAGTTTTGCTCTTGCCACGATTTTTGGCGCAAATGCCTGTTAATTGCCGTTTTTATGCTTTGGTGAATTCAATTTCATCCTCATTTGCCGCGAGTATTTCTGACTTGTCTGTTTCGCTCATGACCGAGAATCAAGACAACAATCTTCACGATTTTCAGGTGATTTTCAGGCACAAAAAACCGGATGTAATCATTCTTTTGGACCTGCATAAGTATTTTGTAACACCCGCTGATATCAATTTTTTACCGATCTGGCTGGACGATCCCGATGTCCCCATTTTGGCCATCGATTATTTTAATTTATTGGAATACCACGACGGGGTCTTGCAACTCAAAGCGGGTGTTGAAGTCCCTGCTTTAAAAGATTTGGCCAAACCTGAGCCCTTGGCAATTCAGCCATATCTGCTCAAGCCCTCCCCACCGATTTTTTCTCAAGATTTAAAGGGCGAACTGGACCGTGTGTTTTTGTGGAATCCTATCGATACCAAATTTAAAGTCAGCCAAGAGAGCCACCGTGAGCAATTGCGGAAATCTTTTCAACTCAAAGAAGAAGATAAAATAGTCTCTGTCGTGGTTGACCCGCTGTTATTTATGAAATCGATTGAGGTTTCGCTGCTTGGTTTTTTTATGGTCTTGATCGAAGTGGTCATCTATTATTTGCGTGGTTTTCCGCAAACCCGTTTTCATTTAATCTTGGTGGGTCTTTTTCCCCCCCGTGAAGAAACCAACACGATTCCCAATGTCAATTTGGATGTCACCTTTTTTAGCCATCTCACCGAAGACAATTACCTGACCCTCTTGGCTGGCAGTGACATGGTGTTTACCAATTCTGATCATTCCTTGGTCTTGTTGGATACGATGGTGGCAGGTGTTCCCTCCGTGGTGATGGCCAATAGCATTATTCAGGAATTAAATGAGGACCAAACCCGCACCATACGCTCTTATTTTCAACCTGCCCCTGTCTTGTATGACTTTGTCCATTTGATGCTGGATCTCAATCAATGGACGGCTTTTTCACCGATTTTTCAGTTTGTGAATTATCCTGCCTCTTTCAGTGAAATAGGCTTCCCCGAACCCGGATTGTATTTCCAGGGGTTTATGTATCATTTGATTGACACCTTTGATGATCTAAGTACCGATCCCATTTTGGAAAAATTGCTCTATGATCAGGAATATCTTAAAAATTATAGAAATATGGCTCAAAAGATTTTGAATGATGAACAATCTCTATTCCTCTCTCAAATCCTCTCTCGAATCACTGAAAAAAAGTGATTCACTCCATTCGCTAAGAACGCGATTGGAGCACTTTTTGCCTGTGCCAACAGCTTCTGCAACTCCACAGCCGGCACCAGATCCCGCCTGGAGTTATCTCAAAGGCGACTATTTTCGGGCTCCCAAAGGCTGGAGCCCCAACTCTCCTGATTTATACCCCTATTACCGGATCGTGTTTTATGGTCTATTGGTGGTCTTTTTGCTCTTTGTCATCGTGCTGTCTTCCCTCTTTCAGGGGGCAGGTCCAAAAGAGGCAAAACTTTTTTCTCAGACGATCGAAACCCTGACAAGCCAACCCGAAAAATTTCAAGAGCAGGCCACTGCTTTTTTAAAAAAATATCCCCAGGGTGTTTACAAAGACCGAATGGTTCAGCTTCAGGCCGACATTGCCAATCGTCAATTTCTACAAGCGCTTAATTTGGCTCAACGCCAACCCAATTTGCCTTTAAAATTACAGGCCTATCAAGCTCTCTTAAAACAACAAACGCCCCCTTCCCCAGAAATGCAAAAAGAACTGCAAGAAACCATGGGCAAATATGCAAAAATGATCGAAGGGTATGAGAATCAATTGGCCAAGGCGCGCACGTACAGCCAAAAACAGTATTATACTTCGAGTTTGCTGCTCTTAAGCAAATTGGTAAAAGGCGGCCCCCAATATGGTCATCTTTACACCGAGGCCCAAGACCTGCTCAACCGGACATCGGCCAAAAAAATTGACTATTTTCTTGTCAAAGGCCAATTGCGCAAAGCCCGGGTAGCCCTTCGCGATGCTCAAATTCACGGGGTTTCCAGCGATGTGATTGACTCACTCGCAAAAAAAATCAAAAGCCTGGAACAATTAAAGCCGCTAGGTAGATAACGCCTTGAAGTGCAAACCTAATCCAATTCGATCTTGAGATTTTGATTTTGATAACTTTTGGCATACACCCAAAGTTGTTCTAAGAAATTTTGATACGTTAATTCTTTGTTCACCAGCGCTTGTAAATCTTGGCGCTTGAGAATATACATGGCAGTTTCTGTTTGGTATTTTTCTAAGTCTGGATTCATGCCTGTCGCGGCATCAGAGACTGCGTCTTTGGTATATTTGGGGGCCTCCACCCGATAGGAAATCACAAAACCAAGAAATGCGATACTTTCCGTATTCCAGGCTTGCAATAGCGTTTGTAATCGGGGTGCAAAGATAGAATCAAATATAAATTGGGCTCGTTCTGCAATGGGGAAATTAAGATAATTTAAACTGGTTTTATGGCCCAAATGGGTGATAATCAGCCCAGATTGATTGTTTATGTTGAGCAATCGCACAGGGAGTTGATTCGATTGGTTCAAGCCCGTGATTGCCTCCACAGGAAAAACAGGTGTGTATTTTTCGCTAATGTAGGATTTATTCACAACAGTGACTTCATTCTGAGATAACAATTTAAACAATTGATTAATCAGTGATTTATGCTTCGTGAGCAACTTTCCTTCCGTGGTTTGATTGTCCTGAAATGCGCTGATTTGTGGCTGCAATTGATGTGTGAACATGACCGCAGGCATATCGTTGGCTGTTCTTGGATTCAAGTAAGGATCTTGGGCCAAAGCAGTCTTGCCCAATAAATCATCCACACTTTCATTGAGCTGCATTAAACTTTTGGTTTCCTCTGAAATTGACAAAGCCGTGTTTTCAATTTTTGAATTCTCTTTGCTTGAAGGCAATTCTAGATCTGTTTTGCTTGCTGCTCCAGGAACAGAAGGCCATTGACAAGCTGTAATCATGAAAATCGACACGACGGACACTGCATGTGCTAGGCGCTTTGAAGGATTGATTGTAATTATCAATTTATTTTTTGTCTAGATTCTGCTCGAGTTCGGCCACGCGTTGTACAACATCCACAAAACTATCGGGGTTAAGCGACATACTGTCGATACCGGCCTTGACCAAAAACAAGGCAAAATCAGGGTAATCACTGGGCCCTTGGCCACAGATACCCACTTTAATCCCCATTTTGTGGGCCTTTTCAATCACCATTTGAATCATGGTTTGAACAGCCTCATTGCGCTCGTCGAAGAGATGGGCCAATTTGCCTGAATCGCGGTCCACGCCCAGAGCCAATTGGGTCAAGTCATTGGAGCCAATTGAAAATCCGTCAAATTTTTGGGCGAATTGTTCGGCGAGAATCACGTTGCTGGGAATTTCACACATCATATAGATTTTGAGATCATCTTTGCCCTGTTCCAGGCCATTTTCAGCCAAGACGGTTTTGACTTTATCAGCCTCTTCCAAGGTGCGGCAGAAGGGAATCATGATATAGACGTTGCTGAGACCCATTTCTTCACGCACCTTGCGGATGGCAAGGCATTCCAATTCAAAACCCCGGCGGTATTCAGGGCTGTAATAGCGTGAAGCCCCGCGAAAGCCCAACATCGGATTTTCTTCAAGGGGTTCGTAGGCCTTGCCTCCGATTAAATTTGCGTATTCATTGGTTTTAAAGTCACTCATACGCACGATGACAGGGTGTGGGTATTGCGAGGCTGCAATTTTGGCAACGCCATAGGACAGCTGGTCGACAAAGAAGGCCTTTTTATCGCTATAACCGCGCGTCATCTGCATAATCACTTTTTTTGTGTCGTCATCCGGCAGGGTTTCGTAGTCTACCAATGCCATGGGATGAATTTTGATGGTGTTATTGATAATAAACTCCATGCGCGCCAAGCC
Source organism: Candidatus Sericytochromatia bacterium (assembly GCA_044356335.1). GTDB lineage: Bacteria > Cyanobacteriota > Sericytochromatia > UBA7694 > UBA7694. Next base: position 712 of record JBIKWL010000255.1, on the reverse strand, counting down.
GATGCCCTTGCTTGGCAGGCGCCACCAACGAAAGGCCACATCGGGGTTAGCGATGTTTAACATAATCTGGGTCCGGGTTTGTGGCACATTGGTCAAAGCCACTTCACTTTCCTCAAAATTGAGTACACCGTCATAGACAAAGGCCTGGTCCCCCTGGGCGCAGGAAAGGGTGATAACTTGATCGTGTTTCAGAATTCGCGTGGCGTTGCCTGTACCCACGATGGCCGGTACCCCAAGCTCCCGGCTAACAATCGCCGCGTGGCAGGTTCGGCCGCCTTGATCTGTGACAATTCCGGCTGCCTGGGTCATGACGGGTACCCAATCTGGGTCGGTCATTTCAGTGACCAGAATGGATCCAGGGATAAACTGGGCAATGTCTTCTACGTTTTTGATTAAACAGACACGGCCAGTCACTATAGAATCACCGATGCTTAAGCCCGTTACAATCGGCTTACCCTCATCTGTGAGGGTATATGATTTGAGCATTTCCACAGTTTTACGCGATTGAACGGTTTCTGGTCGGGCCTGAACAATAAACAACTCGCCACTTTCACCATCTTGGGCCCATTCAATGTCCATTGGCTTTTGATAATGTTTTTCGATAATACTGGCCCAGCGTGCCAGTTTAAGGATTTCTTCATCTGAGAGACAAAAATGGGTTTTTTCTTCAAAGGAAGTGTCAACAATTTTGGTTGTGCCCACACCGCCCACT
>JBIKWL010000254.1:0-4738 GCA_044356335.1 Candidatus Sericytochromatia bacterium | reverse complement strand
ATATTGCGATCGAATTGCAGTGTTTGGCGGGCATGGAACTGGGCTATGGCAAAACCCTGGATACCGATGTCTTGGGGACCTATCTGGTGGTCTTTCGCTATCTGGTGGAATCGGTGGGTTTAAAAGCCGCGCAACAAGCTGTGGCACTTTTTGAAGCCGTCGCTGCCGAAAAGAACTTTGACCTGGTAGGGGCCATTTCTGAACTGAAAGTCTTGCGCGAAGACAATATGCTCGGCCCCACCACCTGGAGCATTGTCGAAGAGGCCCAATCCAGGGGCATTCCCTGCATCCGACTCAATCAGTCCAGCCATATTCAATTGGGGTACGGGGTCTACCAAAAGCGCATCCAGGCCTCGATTACCAGCCAGACCTCTGCAATTGCAGTCGAGACCGCTGATGGCAAAACCGAGGTTAAAAATTACTTGGAAAACGCAGGGATTCCTGTGCCCAAGGGCCAAGTCGTCACCAGCGAAGCCGAGGCCCTTGCCGCTTTTGAGCAAATTGGCGCTGCGGTGGTGGTCAAACCCGATGTGGGGAACCATGGCAACGGCTCAACCATCAATGTGACCGATTCAGACCAATTAAAAAAGGCCTTTCAAGAAGCCCAGGCCTATTACTCCGATGTGATTGTCGAAGAGTATGTGCAGGGGGGCGATTACCGGCTGTTGGTGATTGATGGCAAGTTTGTGGCTGCAGCCACCCGCGAACCCGCCCATGTGGTGGGCAATGGCAAAGATTCCATTCAGGCCCTGATCAAAACCGTGAATGCCGATCCCCGCCGGGGCTTTGGCCATGAAAAGGTTCTGACCCAAATTGAAATTGATCCGATGACTGAACGGCTTTTGGCCTTAAAAGGGTTAACGCTGGCAGATTGTCCCGCTGAGGGCGAAAAGGTCTATCTCAAAGCCACCGCCAACCTCAGCCAAGGGGGCACTGCCACCGATGTGACAGACGCCGTCAACCCCGAAATTCGCCTGATGGCTGAACGCGCAGCCCAGATTATTGGGCTCGACTGTGTCGGCATCGATGCCCTGGCTTTGGATATCTCCTTGCCCCTGCGTCAATCGGGATTAAAAGTGGTCGAAGTGAATGCCGCCCCCGGTTTTCGCATGCATTTAGAACCCACTTATGGGCAATCGCGCAATGTCGCCAAACCGCTGGTGGATATGCTCTTTCCGCTGGGCTACAAACAGGTACCTCTGATCGCTATAACTGGCACCAATGGCAAAACCACCACCGCCAAATTGATCACCCACAGCTTAAAATATGCAGGCAAAAAAGTCGGCTTGGCCTGTACCACAGGCATTGCGATTGACGGGAATTTTGTCTTAAGTGGCGATTATTCTGGGCCCGAAGGGGCTGGGATTGTGGTCAGAGAGCCCAGCATCGACCATATTGTCTTGGAAGTGGCCCGCGGCGGGATTGTGCGCAGGGGCTTGGGGGTCGATGAAGTGGATGTTGGCGTGCTCTTAAATATTGGCAGCGATCATTTGGGCACCGATTGGATCGAAACCCAAGCCGATCTGGCTTTGGTTAAATCGACCGTGATCGAAGTGGTCAAAAAAACGGGCACCTCGGTGATCAACGCCGATGACCCGGCAACCCTGGCCGTGATGGACCGCGCGCGTGGGGCGCGGATTTTATTCTCCTTGGATCCCCACAATCCCCAACTCGAAGCCCATGTTCAAGCAGGCGGAACGGTGATCACGGTCGAACAGCGCAGCGTGGTGATTCGCCGGCATGGCCGGGATATCCCGGTTTGTACCCTGGAAGAGATTCCAATAACCCTGGGCGGCATTATTGACTTTAATATCGCCAACGCCCTGGCTGCGATTGCCGCTTTGCATGGCCTGGGTCTCTCGCTTGAGCAAATTCGCAATGGCGTTTTGACCTTTTATCCTTCTCCCAATCAAAATCCGGGCCGCATGAACCTCTTTGATTTTCAGAACTACAAGGTCTTGGTGGATTATTGCCACAATATTGAATCGGCAGAAGCCTTGGCCAGTCTCTTGCCCCGCCTCTCTCAGGGCCGCAAGCTCGCCCTCTGCCACGGCACAGGCAGCCGCACCAATCAGCAAATTATCGCCTACGGGCAGGCCTTGGCTGCCCTCTACGATGAAATCGTCTTGGCGGATTTTGCCCCGCGCGACAGGCCTGCAGACGAAACTCCCCAGCTGGTGCGCCAAGGGCTGATTCAGGCCGGATTCCCAGCTGACAAAATCGAAATAGTGTCGATAGCAACTGCGGTGGATTATCTCTTTTCTAAAGCTGAAAAAGGCGACCTCTTGGTGATCAATCCCGATAAACTGGAGCCGATCATGGGTCAAATTATGGAGCGCTATCGGCAAATTGTGTAGGGCTTGTGGGTGTCGGCGAGGCCATGATAGAACGGGTGGGTTTTCAGGCTGTCGCCGTTGGGCGAAAAATACGGGTCGGTGACTTGGATGCGGAATCAAACGGTGATAGACTCATGATAATTTAGCTGAAAAGTTACACCGGTTTAAATGAAAAGATAAAATAAAATTAATTAAAACTTTCAATTCCGAAAGAATACATATTTCCATGATTTTTTAACTCATCAACACGAATAACCATGCTTACAATTGGGTAATCAATATTTATATCTTTTTCTGGATTTCCTCCAAATAATATATCAATTGCATTTGACGTGAATTCAGTATTTCCAACATCAATATTGGATATTGTACTTCCCAGTAATTCTTCGCAATTTCCCAGAGTACTATATATCCAGTATTCTGAAACATCACGCATATTATCCAAACGGTCAAAAATGCCTTTGGGTGCAATTTTACCAAAATGCATATTTAGTGTGATCAGAGGTAAAAAAGTTTTGATTCCAGTTTCAAAGTTTGCGAAGTATTGAATACCTAGTTCAACCCATTCTTTTGTGCCACTTTCAAGATGAAATTTAACTAGGGGTGATCTATCTTGAATTGGAATCATACAAAGCTCTAATCCTACTATTTTTTTATCATAAATGGTATCAAATATTTGTTGATAACAGGATTTTTCATACTCCATTACTTAGTGCCTTCCTATTAATCTGTCTAAAATTTTATTTTGTGTATAATAAATAACTGGATCTTGATATCTTGGTGGAAAACCAGTAATAATTAAATTTCTATCTGAAGGGGTTAGAATAACTCTGAGTGGAACATTGTTGTCTCTGCTTCCTTCTAGAACAAATCTTCCATCAGATTGTTTTCTACATGTATCGTTTGGTGATTTAAAATTAGCCACACTGGTTAAGTGAAAGTCGATATCATCATTGAGCCAGTTGTCTGGGAAGAGGTCAGCTTTTCCTTTATCTCGGCTGTTTGGCCAGCGATAGGCATCTTGGTGTCGTGAATCGAATTTATTAGTTAAAGCTTGCAAAGCTTGTGCAGTCCTTCCAGCAGTAACATAATTTCGGAGTAATTGTTTAAATCCTTCACTATTATAATTGGGATTATGACGGCGATAAATATGAAATCTGTCATCGTTGTCAAGTATTTTGGGGTATTTGTTATAATATCCCTGACAACCCACCACAATTTTGGTGGCTCTTTCTGTTTTACCAGGGGCACGAATTACAGTATAATACGTCCCTTCTCCAACTACCTGACCTGCTGCATTGGTGCCATCCCATGGGGCAGGGATGACCGGTCCAAAGCGATTTCCTGTGGGGGGATAAACCGTTCGTTTTAAGGTTTTGACCCATTTCCCTGATGCATCTGTAATCCAGTATCCTACGATCTGGCTCTGCTTACTGGTATTTCGCATTGAAAATCCCAAGGTGAGCGGTCTGTTGTTTTGCCCCCCACCGTGAATATAATGCCGGGTTGTAATGGCTGCTCCAGGGGCACTGGGAGCGGCTTGGATCGAAAATGATTCAGATGCCTTGCAATTGCTGAATAAGTCCGAATTTTCATCAGGGGCTTCCATAGATGTACATTCAGGCGTTTTTAGTTCTTTTGTGTTGGAACTCAAACATTCACCATTGGCCTCACAGCCATTTACGTGCCCCAAAAGTGTGACTTTTTCAGAGATGACATCCCCCAATTGAGGTTCTTCTACCAAACTTTCAGCAAACTTATAATCTGAAATCCGGATTTCAAACTGATTTCCTGTGCGATTGATGACTGGTGGCGTCAATATTTCCAGACCCCCATCAAAATCAGGTGTGAGAGTGGTAATTGTTCCTGTGTTTTTCAATATTTTGCCTTTGAGCAGCAAAGTCCCATCGGGCTCTTGAGTAAAGGAGCTGAGCGAAATCTCATCCTCAAAATTTAAGCTGAAATTGGCTGTATTTCCCGCCTTGTCTTGCACAGATGCCTTGGCCTGAATGTCACCAGCTTTAAGTTGATTAAACTGCTCTGCAGAAGCCTGAAGATTATAAACAAAGGGAGACACGCCATTCTCTGTTTCTAATTGCCCTGTGATTCCGGCTGCTTGGCCCTGAGCGTCCTGAAATACCAGACCCAAGGTTCCTGGCTGTATTCCCGCAGGTTTATCGCTCATGGCTGATTGAATGCGATACCCTCCGTTCTTTTTCTGAATCCGGCTGTTGGTAAAGACAGGCCCAACCGTATCCAGCACGACCATCTGCGCATCTCGCACGCGGTCGCGCTGCTTCTCGGTCGTCGCCACAATGCGGTAGCTGCCATCGGCCAAAGCCTGCCCATTCTGCATCCCATCCCAGCTCAAATTCTGCTCGCCGGTTAGGCCCGCCCAACTT
>JBIKWL010000015.1:0-54435 GCA_044356335.1 Candidatus Sericytochromatia bacterium | reverse complement strand
AGATGTCATGTATGGCGATCAGAAACCGCCTATCTCGCACTACTTCTTACACAGAGAGGTGGCCTAATGATGAGCTAGAAGCACTTAAGAGTCACCCCGCCTTTCGTCATCCTGAGACGGCGTGGCTCCTGTTGCCCTCTGCTGGCATTGCTTTCAGAAGGTCAGTTGAATTCATTATCCCCAGACTGGCATTGGTCTCAGCTTGCAGATTGTTGATCTTGTTGGGGTTGGGCTTGGGTTGGCTTGCTCTGCCGCCATTTTGGCCTGGCGGTCTTTGAGCTTTTTCAGCAGCTTTTGCCAATCGCCTGCTCAATGCGTTATTTAGCTTGGCGGTCTGGGCCGAACACCTGGAATACACCAAGGGCCAATCTGCGCCTCTGATTGAAGGGCTGCATGCACTGGTTTTGCTTTGATTGAAACGTCTCTATCACAAGCGGATTGAGGTGTCATTGATGAGATCGAATGTAATTTGCGGCTGAGTGTGAACCTTATTGATCCCCCTCTTCTTCGCTCCTTTCGGGTGGTCTGAGCATTTCGATAAACTCTGTGAACGAATTGGCCAACAAATGGAAGTCAGGATACATTTCATAGTCAAAAAGATAGATTTTGCCATAGTATTCTTTTGCGAATCCCATGAACAAGTTTCCGCCACCATTCGCAAGGCCAATTTCATGAAAATGTTCAGGTTCAGGAAAGTAACCCTCACCAAAATCTTGACAACGCTCTACATGCAAATCCCAAACCTCGTCAACTTCATCCAAAGAATGTAAGTCCTCTAGCTCATTGCCTAGTACATAATCATCTTCCCCAATTGTATCGAAATACCAGAACCCCTTCATACTACCTGTGCGATTCAAGAGAAAATGGCGGTAGTCCTCCGGTAATTGAAGTTTGTATTTTTGTTCAAACTGGAGAATCTCTGCTTCTGTTGTAACAGGTCCATCATTTCCAAATTTTAATTTCAGCATCGTTTTTTCTAATAATTTCCTGAAATAAATGTATTATAAGCGCTCCTTGTAAGCCGACCATTATTTAATTCCTTCATAATGACGACTCCTCCCATATGTTTAATCGGCTCATGAATACCCCGAGGTACCAATTGCATTGTTTTTAGGTCTTCATTGTGATGCCAAGTTAATCCCAATTTGCTTTCCATCTCTTCAACTGCACTTGAAGTTTGCTTGGAGATATAACCATTTTCGAACAACTCTTTAGCCACTTTTGCACGAGCCTGATCAAAGTCTGAGCCTCTATTTCCTTTTATTTGTACCAAATTAGCTCTGGCTAATTCATGTTTACTGAAATCGGGAAATGAGGTTTTTGCATTTCTTTGAACACCTTTATTTTTAAAATCTTTGCGCTGTTTTAAAACCCAGTCTTTGCCCTTCTTGAGCAGCTTTTGCCAATCGCCCAGGTCTTGGTTCATGGGGGCGGGGTCGCTGATCGGCTGTACGAGATTTTGGCTGAGATGAATGCCGTTGAGCAATTGCGAGGGGAAAAGGGCTTGAAGATCTTCACAGGGTTCAGTTTGATCTGTGGGCGAAGCCGTGGGTTCTGGGCTGGGTGTCGGCGTCGCTACCACCGGAGGCAGAGCGATGCTAAAACTTTCGAAGTCATCCCAGTTATAGCTGTAGGCAAAGGCCACATAATTGCCGGGGGGCAGATAATTGCCTTGGCTGTCACGGCCTCCCCAAACCACGGTGCGCGAGCCTTCGCCGTCGGGCTCAGCGACTTGGGCCAATAAGAGAGGACTCTCATCCACGATCTTGTTTATTCTTCAGCCAAACTCGTTCGGTGCCCAGGCCCTGGCTTCGTCTTCTGTGCAAAGCCCGTCCAAGAGTTCGCGAATCGAATCCGCGATTTTTTCAGAACGGTCTCTGACTTCGCCTCTTTCTGTATAAGGCATGTCCAAATCGTAGTCGAACCAATGATCTGTAAATTCGCTGGTCATCCAGGTGTAAACCTTGCCAAAGGCTTCACCCGAAATGCCCAAACACAGATAACAGGTTGTGTCTCCAGCTTTTCCAATGATGAGCAAATGCTTGGGCATTTGGTCTTCTTTTGCTAAATCGAGGCTGAATTCATGAATGAATTCGAGGCTCCAAAAGGAATCTATCTTGGGAGCTGTTGGATGGCCAGAAGAGTCTGTTGTGCGATAATAAAAAAATGGTTTTTCATGATACTCAAGCCCTATATACCCCCCATTTCTTCGCAAAAGTAAATTTTTGTAATCTTCAGGTAAGTTGATTGAATATTTCTGCTCGAAAGATTTTAAATCTTTTGCTGTAATGGGTTGAAGCTCATCATCAGGCTCAAAACAAGTTAAATCGTCGAAATACCCCATATCTCAAAGTACTCCTACTGCACATCTTTTCTGTAATAGTCAGGGATTTGTTTTCCGATAAAATTGTTATAGCTTTCTTTGCTAATATCTCCGCGTTTAATGAAACCAGACACCGAAGCCCCTCCCAAATGATGATTGGTGGATGCATGAATGGCGGTTGGAATCAATCTCATGGTTTTCATATCCTCATCGTGGTGCCAGGTTAATGCTAATTTACTGCGCAGTTTTTCTACGTCAGTTTTAACAGCATTTTGAGGCAAAAGCCCAGCTGTTTTCAACTGAGCTAAAGCCAGTCCATCAGCTTCTGACATATCTGGTCCTGTATTGGAGCCTGTCAAAAATCGTTTATCTGCTCGGGTTGAGTGCGTAAAGTCAACCGAGGTTAGCTCATATTTTGCAAAATCTGGAAAACCTGTTCCCGTCTTTAGATCAATACCTTCATTCAAAAATCGTGAAATTCTGGCTTGGGTTTCACTTTGTAATTTTTTGAGGCGCTGTTGAGCATCGGCTGAAGCAAAACTTTCTGGCTTAAATGTTTTGCTCTTAAATCCATTTGTTGTTGTGTTTGCAATATTATACTTTTTGGTGCTTAATAATTTATCCCCTAAATCTGAGCCAAACTTGAGATTCTTTCCTGCGTATCCCAGATTATTTTTGGAGACCAACTCATGAATAAAGCGCTCTCCTCCAGGGCCATTGAATAAACCTTTCAAGCGAATCAGGAGATTTTTGGAGATTCTACCACACAGGATGGATGGACTTGTGCATTCTCGAATGATTCGGTCAGCAAAAGCCTCAAGTGCTTTTTTATTGTTTTTGAGATGCGAGATTTTGTTGATCAGGGAATTCAGCTGAAACTGTAATTCAGGTGTCAATTGCCCTTTGAAATTGTTTTTAACCGCTTTAAGCACAGTTACTGCCAAGTCAGCATTTTTACCGACCAGCGTGGCTATTTTTTTTGCATCACTGGCACTATCCAATGCTTTTAGGCCCATTAAGAGAAAGGCAATATCTTCAGGATCTGTGGGTACACCCGAAAAAGAAGTAATCGTGCGCAAGCCCTCAATCGAGTCACGTTTTTGTTCTGGGGTGAGGTTTTCCCAAGTATTGCGGCCAAAAGTCTGATTGACAGATTTTTGTAAAAAGTAGGCAAAAATGGGGTCTTGCTGGGCATGCATCCAGTTTGAGAGCGAGTTATAGCCCTGAACAATTCTTGCTGTCGCATCTTTTGCCAGTGGAGGAATCATTTGTGGTGGGATAAAAGGAGACGTCTGTTGAATTTGGAAATCCGAAGGCAGTGTGATTTCAAGGGTTTCGGGATTTAAAACCCCATCTCCGATCAATTGCATCAGAAAGGCTTCTTGAATCAAATCGCGTGTTTCGGTCAAGAGAGCTGGAATCTCTTGGGTAGCCGCTGCCAAAGAGGCATTGAGCTTATCCTGTTTCTGTTTGAGTTGATTGCTGTGATTGGCCAGTTTGCGAGCAAAAAAGCGGATCACTTTGCGGGGTGTATTGAGGTTTTCTAAATCTTCGTCTGTGGGATTGTCATCGGGTTCTTCTGGTGTAAAGGGGAATTTTTCTGCCAGGGTATCGCGCACCAGATGGCCAAAGAGTTCTTGTTCATCGGCCAAGACACTGGCTGCATTTAAAACGCTTTGGGTATCATCGGTGATAATGGAAATTTCAAAATCGTCGAGCAAGAATTGGATGGCTGTCCGGTACTCTTCCAGCGTCTGCGGCAGGGGATTCACCTGTTGATCCGCATGGGCATCCTGGCTAAAGTCGGGGGCCTGGGCCACGCTGTTGAGGGCGCTGCGCAGGGTGGGGCGGGCGCTGTCCATTTGGCTGACGCGGCTCTGGATGCGGGGCGTGACGACATCGATCTGGGCCTGAGTGGCATTGGCCTCGGCTTGCAGATTGTTGAGCCTGTTGGGGTTGGGATTGGGTTTGGCCTGCTCGGCTGCCATTTTGGCCTGGCGGTCTTTGAGCTTCTTGAGCAGCTTTTGCCAATCGCCCAGGTCTTGGTTCATGGGGGCGGGGTCGATAATCGGCTGTACGAGGTTCTGGGCGGCGTTGACGGGGGTGTTTAATTGGGAGGGGAAGAGGGCTTGGGCGTCTTCGCAGGGTTCGTCGTCAACAGGCTCACAAACCTCTGTGCCGTCGCCTGAACCGCTTGCTGTGGGCACAGTACCTGGGGGGCAACTTGCGCCGCAAATAAGCGTTTGGGTTACGGGGTCAAAGATCGCAGGCGTACCCTCAGGACATGAACCGTTATCATCATCTCCACCGCCATTGTCACCTGAACCCGGATCACAATAATTATTTTCGGCAGTGCAACATTTAATTAAACCCGCACGGTAATGCACACGGGTACAGGTATTATCATTTTGAAGGCTGCAACGCGCGGTTACATTATAAATAGGATAAGCACTGTAATCACTGCCTGAATTACAACTGTTCACAGTCGCCCAAGAATCGGGGTCTTCATATAAATATTGATCTGTATCACTACACCAATAGGGAGAGGCTTCATAAATATTAGAGAAGCTGACATAGATGCGCTGTCCCGTTTCTGGGTCATCGTTCAGGGTGTCAATTTGACCAGCACATTGGTCGAGCATTTGCCCTGTATAATCTCTCCAGCCCCAATATATCTGTGTTTTAAACGACAACCCTTGAGCGATTTTTTTTTGAGAATTCAAGTATCCTTGAAAGAGAGGGTTTTGTGTGCCAATCATGGCACCGGGATAAAGCTTTTGGACCTTTTTTTGAATCTCAGTTAAGGTTTGTGGCTGGGTATTTCTGGGCACGAAGAGAGGTGTTTGTTGATTGTTTGTTGAGACAGCAGACAGATTTTTGTTCACAGGCGGCGTACAGGCCTGTAGGGCCAGCATTCCCATCAGGCTCAAAACAGAGCTGAAGCGCAGAATCAGACTGCGTTTGCGTTTATGAGTGAGTGAGTGAGTGAGTGAGTGAGTGAGTGAGTTTGGGTCATAAATCGAAATCTCCCAGGTGTTTTCTCTGCTGCTTTTTTTGCTGGCAATATATCTAGCGTAAAACACAATTATAAAGATTCTGTAAAGATGGGGCCGGTTGGCCCCAGTTTCTTGGTTAAGTTTTGGTTAATCACTCCAGTGGCACTCCCGCGTTAAATTTAACCCCCCCAAGTGCCGCAGGCACCCCCTTCTCATCCGCCCTTGCGAGCAGGTTAAAATACCCCCATGACTTCCCAACTCACCAATCCCCTCTTTTTGGTTTTCAAAGCCCTGCTGGCCTGTGTGCTGGTCTTGATGCTCGATCAGCTACTCGGCAATCCCGACCATGTCTCTTCGACTTTTGTCGCTCTGCTCTGCCTGACGCCGACGGTTAGCATGGGTTTGTGGCATGCCCGTGATCAACTCGTAAGTGGGCTTTTGGGCGCTTGCTGGGGCACAGCCCTGAGCCTGCTGGGCTGGCCGATGGAATTGGCCTTGCCTTTGGCGGTGGGTCTGGCGATTGCCAGTGCCTTTGGGCTTAAAATGGGCGGCAGTTATGCCACTGCGGCCTTTAGTGCCTTGTTTGTGGTCTTGGTGCAGTTTCAGTCGCCAGGGCATACCCTGCAGGTGCGTCTGCTCGCACTCTCGATTGCGGCGGTGAGCAGTTTTATTGTCAATGCCCTGGTCTCTTCGCTGATCTACCGGGATATTTTTAGCGAGCGTTTGGCCAAGGCCGAAAAAGAGGTCTATGCGGTTTTGCCTGCTGTGGTGGCGGGCCAGGGAGAGAAAGCCGATCAGGTCTTTGAATTGCTGGCCACGCTTAAACACCAAATGCGGCAAACCCTGCAAGAATTGGCCTTTCGCAAAGACATGCAGACCCATGCCCAGCTCTTAAAACTGCTTAAACGGGCCCAGTGGCTCAATTATCTCCTGCATCTGATTTGGGATTTGGCCTGGTTGCAGCGCGAGGAAGGGCTTGATAGCCACGATTTGGAAACCTTTGTGGCCTGGATCCGAGGAGAGGCAACGGAGTTTGTCTTTTTATCTGATTCTTTGCTGGGAGTGCAAAAACGGGTGGTCTCGGTCTTAAAACGCCTCAATGCCCCGCATGAAACGGCTGCTTAGCCAATTTTTGCTATCCAGGCTATAATTTCAAGACAGTTTTGAATTGTCCCAGTTTGAATTGTCTGAGGAGTAATGCCATGGCCCCTTTCTTTGTTCTTTTGCCTGTTAAGACCCGCAAGCGCCTCACGCTCCTCGTGGCCGCGCTGGGTTTGGGGCTCTTAAGTGGCTTGCCCACCACAGGCGTTGTTCTGGCCCAAACGTCAATTCAGCCGTCAATTCAGCCGGGCCTGCAGGGGGCGCAAAACAGTCCGATTCCCAGCCGCTATCTGCAGATCGACCAATTGGTGCTGCGGGCCATGGATCAGCAGGACCTGGTGGGGGTGGCCCTCGGTCTGGTGGAAAATGGCAAACTCACCTATCTCAAAGGGTATGGCTGGGCAGACAAAGAAAGCCGTGAAGCTGTGACTTTGAACTCCTCGTTTCGCTGGGCCTCAATTTCCAAACCTGTAACAGCGGTGTTGAGCCTGCAATTGGTCGAACAGGGCAAACTCGACCTCGATCAAGATATTCGCAGCTATTGGCGCAGTTATAACAATGCCCAGGGCTGGAAAGTCACCCAACGCCAATTGCTCTCCCATTTGGGCGGCGTGGGCAATTATGACGATATCGCCCAGTGGAGCGAGGGCCTCAAACGCTATCTCAAAAACGACTCTCGGCCTGAAAATGGCGGGGCCGACATGGTTGCTGCTGCCCGCCAGATCTTTGCTTCAGCCCCGCTGCTGAGCCGACCCGGTACCCAATACCGCTACAGCACCTTTGGCTCGGTGCTGGCCGGAGCGGTTTTAACCCAGGCAGGTGGCATGCCCTATTTGGAACAGTTTCAGACCCGCATAGCCCAACCACTGGGGCTCACCAGCACCCAGCCCGATCGGCTCGGGCAGCATATTCCCTACCGGGTCAGTGGCTATTATCGCGACAATCAGGTGGTTAAAAAGCGTCTGCCAGATGATGTGGCCTGGAAACTGGCTGGCGGCGGTTTTACCTCCAATATTCACGACCTGACCCGGTTTATGCAGGCTTTGCTCAACCAGGAATTGGTCAATGCCACCAGCAGCCAAGCACTCTGGCAGTCCCAGCAGACTCTGGACGGTAAAAAAACCGGGTATGGGCTCAGTTTTGGCATTGCAGAGCGCGATCATCAGCCTTTGATCGAACACAGCGGTAGCCAAACCCAAACCCGCACCTGGATGAGCTTGATGCCCCAAGAAAAAAACGGTGTGGTTCTGATGAGCAACAGCGAATGGGCGGACTTTGGACCCCTGCGTAACCAGATTTTGGATGCCTTGCGGGCTGGGGCTGCTCTAGCGAATTAGCGAAATAAGCTCATTTAAGCGGCCTCATTTCACCCAGCCAGCACCTCTCCTGCCTGTAATTGGGACTGCTCGTCTTCGTTGAGGATTTTTTCAATATCCAGCAAAACCACCAGCCGTTCTTTGCGGCTGTTTTCGTCTTTGTTTTTGAGACGACCCACCCCGACCATATAACGGGCGCTGATCGCGGTGCGCAACCGGGCCGGGGGCGGGGCAAAGAGTTCTGCCGGGACCCGCAAGACCTCTGAGACGGCATCGACCAAAATGCCGACCACATCTTCACGGGTTTCGACAATAATATAACAGCTCTCGCGGCCGGGTTCTAAAGGCAGCAAATGGAAGCGCTTGCGCAGATCGAGTATCGGGATGATCTGTCCCCGCAGGTCAATAATGCCTTCAAAGAAAGGGGGGATATCTGGCATCTTGCGCGGCAGGCTGAGGCGATGACAGCGCTGAATTTCTTGCACATGGCTGACGGGGATCGAATACTCTTCGGAGCCAAGTCGAAAAATGACAATATACAATTCCTGAGCAGTGGGCCCGGGCATGGTGGGATCTCCTTGGCTGACGTTTTAAAAAAGGGGTCTGTTTCCAGTTTAATCGTGCCGGGGCAGCAGGGCAAGCCCAAGCCTTTTCTGAATTGACATTCACTCATGACGCAGTGTATAAATTTAGAGGACACCTTTTAGAATGACTTGATCATGACGATCATTTGCGCATTTCTTAATTTTTTACATGCTGAATATTCAACAAAGCCTGCTCCCAAACAGGCGCTGAAACACACAAACGAGTGAAATAAACCAATGGAACATTCTCACAGTATTTTCTTTGGGCCACTTGAAATGGCCCTGTATACAGTGGTCATGCTGGGTTTGATCGGTCTTTCTGCCTATGGCGCTTCGATCAAATACCAATTGGTCCAAATTGGCCAAGCCGAAAACCGCCACCCTGAGCCCGATGATTTGCCCAAACGCCTGTGGGGCACTGTTTACGATGTCTTCTACTGGGCTCTTCGCGGCATGCGCCCAATTGTGGGTCTGATGCATACCTTTGTCTTTGTGGGCTTTTTTGCCTTTTTATTGGCGACCACCCACCATGTTTTGCGTCTTTATACCAATGACGTCGAATTTTCGCTGCTCAAATTGATCAGCCCGGTGCTCGATCAGGGCTATGCCTTTGTGGCGGATGGCTTTGCCATTTTGGTGCTGCTGGGAATTGTCTCTCTGGGCTATCGCCGCTATGTCATGAAGCCCAAAGCCCTGTATCCGCCACCTGAGAACCAGAATATTTTGGTCAATCAAGAGTCCCGCGACAACCCCTGGCTGGAATCCTTGATCACGATTTGTTTTATTACCCTGCTGATGCTCTCTTATTTGAGCACCGAAGGTCTGGCAATGGTCTGGGTGCAAAAAGCCAATTCCAGCTTTAACTTTGAAATGTTTAGGCCCTTTAGCTCTGCCACCGCTTGGGTGCTCTTTCAATTGCATTTGCCCGAGACGGCCCAGGTCGTGCTCTACCACCTCTCCTGGTGGGTGCATATCCTGTGTGTATTGGGTTTTGCTTGTTATATCCCCTTCTCCAAACATTTGCATTTGGTGGCTGGCCCGATCAACCTCTATTTCAAACGCCAGAAGTCTTATGGCAAGGTCGACAAGAAAAAAGACCTGATGGCCATGCTCGAAAATGAAGATGCCGATGATGACGATATGAGCATGGGCGGTATTCAATACTTGCACGATTTGTCTTGGAAAAATGTGCTCGATACTTTTGCCTGTATTGAATGTGGCCGCTGCGACGATGTCTGCCCGGCCAATGCCACAGGCAAAGAACTGTCTCCCAAGTGGATGATCGTGAATATGAAGCACATGATCAGCGATGAAAAAGACAAATTGCTCAAGGGCGAGAAGTCTCAGACCCCGCTGGTGGGTCATGTCATGACTGAAGATGCGCTCTGGTCCTGCACCACCTGTGGTGGCTGTATGGAAATGTGCCCGATGGGCATTGAACATATTGTCGATATCGTGGGCATGCGTCAGCACCAACTCATGGAAGCCGAAGAATTCCCCTCGGAATTCACCACGCTCTTCAACAATTTGGAGCGCCAGGGCAATCCGTGGGGCCAGGCCCAATCCACCCGTGCCGACTGGGCCAAAGGCCTGGAAGTCAAGACCCTCTCGCAAATTGAAGACATCAACGAAATTGATGTGCTCTATTGGGTTGGCTGTGCCGGTTCTTACGACGACAATGCCAAAAAAGTCGCCACGGCTTTCTCCAAGCTGATGCAGGCCGCAGGCATGCGCTTTGCGATCTTGGGCAAAGAGGAAAAATGCTGCGGCGATCCCGCTCGCCGCTGTGGCAATGAGTTCTTGGCTCAGTCCATGGCCGCTGAGAACGTCGAAGTCATGAACGAATACGGCGTCAAACATGTCGTTACGTCGTGTCCCCATTGCTTCCACACGATCAAGAACGAATTCCCCGATTTTGGCGGCCATTACGAGGTCAAGCACCACACCGAGTTGCTGCAGGAGTTGATCCTCAGTGGCAAGTTGCGGGTCAACACCGAAACCGCCCAACATCTGACCACTTTCCACGACCCCTGCTATCTGGGACGTCACAACAACGTCTATGACCAGCCCCGTGAGCTGATTGCAGCGGTAGGCCTGCCCCAAGTCGAAATGAAGCAAAACCGCAAGGCCAGCTTCTGTTGCGGCGCTGGCGGTGGCCAGATGTGGAAAGAAGAAAACACGGGTACCCGTGTTAATATTGCCCGTACCAAACAGGCCTTGGATACCGGAGCTGAGTTGGTGGCCGTGGGCTGTCCTTTCTGCAAGACCATGATTCAGGATGGGGTCAACGACCACAGCAAGGGCGATACCGTCAAGGTGCGCGATATTGCTGAAATCCTCGCGGACGCTGTCCAAGTGGAAGCGCCAGTCGGTCCTCAGGTCTAACCGTCTCCCTGTTTCAATATTCAAGCCCCCGCATCCACATGCGGGGGCTTGGTTTATTGGGGGGTATGTTCTTCAATCGATGGGTTTTATGCGCGCTAAAAACAGCCCCAATTCTTCAACCTGGACACCCGCTTTGGCCAGTTCTTTCAAATAGGTTTGGGCTTTGAGCTGGCGCTCTTCCAAATAGCGATTGAGATGTTGACGGCACTGACATTTGTCCAAAAGATAGCGGATCACCGTGTGGGCCGCCTGATCCTGATCGGCTTGTTCGAGAGCTGTGAGCAGGGTTTCACGATCTGCCTCTGACAATTGCTCCAGACCAATTAAGACAGGCAGGGTTTGGCAGCGATTGCTGAGATCGCTGCTGGGCAAATACTCCCAAATATTCAGGTAGTCCCCCCGCATTTGCGACATAATCCCAATTTCTTCACCCAATTGGGCAAAGCAGTTTTCGACTTCTGGCGAAGCCCCAGCCAAGTGGGCTGCTGTTTGAAAATAGAGTTTGACCGAGGTGCCTGTTTTGAGCTTCATAGTCAGAATGGCATCGTCAGGGCTTTTAAATACCCCTTGTGGGGAAATCAGATCGCGGTGTTGACCTGCTGTGAGAGACCAGCCCGCTTCGCAGAACATCAGGCGCAGGTGGGCAATCACCTCCGGGGATACACCCTGCTTGCTCAAACTCTCCAGCGCCAGCAAAGACAAAAACAAGAGCCCCGTGCCTGTGTTGATCGCCACGGGTTCTGAGCCAGGGGGCCAATCGGTTGCGGATAATTCGTGGTCCTCGACATCGTCAGTCAGATCGAGGAAGGCGTAAAAGAGCGTATGTGCCGCTCCCAGCGTAGCCAATGCGTAGGTCGGGCTCTCTGGATGCAGGGCTTGCCAAGCCAACCAGGGGCCAATCAGGGCCGGAAAGACCTTGTCGGAAAAAAAATCTCGCCGCAATTTATCCAGCGCTGCATTCAATTGCCGGCTTTGGGCGCTGTCCATCTGCCACTGGCGCAGGACCTGCTCTACCTCCAGAAAAACCTGGCGGAAAAGCAGGTAAAAACGTTCGTTGCTCATGCCTGTATTATAGCTTTTTGCGCTGGGGCTTCTCAGGCTTTGAATGATGTGGTCCGATTTTTGCCTTCATTTTATCTGATTAAGCTGGTGTACAGACCGGCCGTTGTGTAGTAATATGTCATCCGTAAGCTTGGCTGTCTTGTACTGCCTCTCTTGTACTGCCTCTCGTGTGGCTCCTGATTATACCGGTTTTAATTGATACAATTTTATTTGACCGGTTCTCATTTAAGGTGCCGCTCTGAAAAGTAAAAACCGCTTGAAATCATAAAAGCGCGATTATAAAAAAATGCATACCGTCATAGAAAAACGAGGAGATAACTGAATGGCATACATTATTACGTTCCCCTGTGTAGATACCAAAGACGCCGCTTGTGTGGAAGTCTGTCCGGTGGATTGTATTCACTCGGATGATAATGCCAACCAATACTATATCAATCCCGATGAGTGCATCGATTGTGGTGCTTGTGGTCCTGTTTGCCCAGTAGAAGCCATTTTCCCTGAAGAAGATGTGCCCGAAGATCAGCAAGACTATATCCAAATCAACGCTGATTATTTTAGTAAATAAAATTTCGTCTTGATAATTAGCCCCTGTTGGTCTTGCAAATGCCGACTGACAGGGGCTTTTAACGTTTGTATGGGGCTGTTGATAAATGCGCTTAAAACAGATTTGAAAGCCGGTGTGAGCCAGCTCACACCGAATCTGATTAGGCTGGGTACAATGGTTTTATACCGACAGTAGAGGATGCACAGCCATGACTACGTTTGAACAGGTGATTCGTGAATTTCATCAACGGCGGATTGAAAAAGAAATTTACGCCGATCAGATCAAGGAGGATCGCCTGCGCCATCTCCAAGAACTGGCTCAAATTGCCGATTGTGAACTCAAACAACGGCGCCGCCGCAGTAAAAAAGCGGTTTGAGGCCTGGGACTTTTTAAAAATTGCATGACCAAAATGTCTGACTCTTTGCCTCTTTTGGCCCGCCTAACGGTTGAAACCTATATTAAAAACGGTCTCTTGCCCGATTTGCCACTCGACTTATTGCCTGCTTTTCGTTCACAGCAAGCGGGGGTCTTTGTCACTTTGTATCATTCTCCCGGTCTTCAACGTGAGCTGCGGGGGTGTATTGGAACCATTGCTCCAACTCAGTCTAATATTCTCGAGGAAACCCGGCAAAATGCCGTTTCTGCGGCTGTGCGAGATCCCCGATTTCGGCCTGTTTCCGAACCTGAATTGCCAGGACTGGCTTACGAAGTCAGTGTTTTGCATGAACCTGAACCGATTTCAGGCTTAGAGCAGCTCAATGTCGATCTCTATGGCGTGATTGTGACCCATGCTGGGCGACGGGGACTGCTTTTGCCTGGCATTGAAAGTATTCGCACCGTTCAAGAACAGGTGAGCCATGCCATGTACAAAGCCGGTATTCGGCCTGGAGAGCCCATTTCACTCTTCCGTTTTCAGGTCGATAAATACGCTGAATAGATCTCTCCCCGCTGATCTGAAAGTTTGGCTGTTTTTCTCTCAAACCCCCGCTTAAGCCTTAAAAATCTTTATGATATAATGATCCTCTGAAGATTTAAACTCAGGCATATTTTCCGTACCGGTAATGCGTGAAGACGTGGCGCGTAAAGACGTGGCGCGTGAAGACACTGAGTGTTGCACCGTGTGTTGATGCGGATTGCGCTTTCGATCTGTTTGGGATTGTGGGCATCTGTAGACAGCTTCACATCTTTTGGGCCAATTATATGCTTGAATTTAACAAAAAAGGTGGTTGGATGAATGGGTCTCCTCAAAGCAGCAGATGTTGAATATCTCACCCTCGAAGAGGACGAGGAGTATCTTCTTGAAGAGGGAGATGATGGCGCTTATAGCGAAAGTGAGTCCTATTATCGCGCTGGCCGTCAGGTAGACTTTGCCTCTCCCATTATTATTGGGGGCGAAGGTATCGACTTTGATTTCGATTCTCTCGATCTTCTGACTGACAATATGGCTGGCGTTGTCTTCTTTACCAACGCAGACACAGAAGTTACTTTGGGTGAACCCATCACTGTGGGGGGATCGGCCGCTTTTACCCAGACTGATGAAACCGGCTATGACAGCGCTTATCAAGAAGACTTTTACGAAGAGACTTACGAAGAAACCCCCGTTGACGAAGGTTTCTACGATGAAACGGGAGTGGAAGAGGGCACTGACGAGGAGCCTGCTTATTTAAAAGATTTTGCCGCTATGTCTGCTCCCGATGATGAATCGGGTCAAGAAGCAGCTTCTGCTTGGGCCGCTCAAAAACGCAACACGATGTTGACCCGTTTGGACGACAAAGTCAAACGGATGATGGATGAGCAAAAAACCGCCTTTAAAGAGCAATCCAAAGAACAGCTTTCGTTTGTCTCTGCCGAAGAAAAACAACGTCTTGTCAGCGAAGCCTTGGACAGTCTGCGCAATTCTCCCCAAGCCGCTGAGCTTGATTTTGAAAAGATTTTCCAAGATATTGCCGACTATATCGAAAATCTGGCCTGGCACCACACCGAAAAACTCCAGCAGGACCTTGAAGACGAACGGGCTCAGATGTTGGCCAACGTCGAAGAGTACGTCGAAAATTCGATTCACGAGCAGCGCGAAAGCATGATGCTCGAAGCCGAAGAATATATTTCTTCGACGGTTCAAGAATACAAAAAATCGCTGAACGAAGACAATGAGTTTATCAAAGCGGCCAACCAGATCATTTCACAGCGCGAATCGATTCTGAACGAGGCCTACGACAAATCCCTGATGATGATTCAGGAAGCCGAAGCCGAACACGACCGCATCGTTCAAGACGCTTACAGCCAACAGGAACAGGCCCAGCAGATGTTGCAGGAAGCCGAAGCCCAGGTCGAACTCATGGCCCAAGAGGCCCAGGCCGAAGCCGAGCGGATTATTTCCGAGGCCAATATGGAATCGGCGCGTATTATCGAAGCCGCCGAGCAGTCACACCAAGAAATCGTCGAAGCAGCCACCCAGGATGGTTTCAATGTGGGCTATCAAGAGGGTCGCGAAGAGGCGATCAAAGAAAACGCCCAATTGCTCATGGAAACCACCAATGCCCTCAACAAGCTGCATGCCGCCTTCCCTGTGGCCGTCAAACAAAACGAAGACAAGCTGATCAAGCTGGCTCTCGAAATTTCCCGCGAAGTGATTCAAGACGAATTGGCGATGAAGCCCGAAATCGTGCTCAAGAGTGTCGAGCGCGCGATTGGCAAGGTCAGCGACCTCGAAAAAGTCATCATCAAGGTCAACCCCCTCGATCTCGATTTGGTCTTGCCCAAACAGGAATTTTTCCGCAAATTGCTGCCGGACGTTCAGGACTTTATTATCACCGGTCACTACTCAATTGAGCGCGGTGGCTGTCATATTGAAACCAACTCAGGCACGATTGATGCCCAGGTCAACACCCAATTGGCGGTTGTCGAAGAGGTCTTCCAGCAGATCCGCAGTGAATACGACTTTGACGATGATGGTGAAATGGAGGAGGATGGAATCTAAATATGGGCAATTTAGCTCTGGATACAGGTCTTGACTCTTCTTATGAGCATTATTTTGACTACCAGAATTACGCAGTAGCGCTCTCCAATACCAATTTGGTGCGGGCCCGTGGCTCTGTGGTTCAGGTTGTGGGTCTGGTGCTCGAAGCCCTTTTGCAAGGGGTGGAAATCGGTGAACTCTGTTATATCCGCTCTGCGGATCGCAAGCGGACCTACCCTTGCGAAGTGGTCGGTTTCCGTTCCCGCCGCGTTTTGCTGATGCCGCTTGTCAACCTTGAGGGGATCGGCGCCGGTGCAGAAGTTATTGCAACGGGCAAACAGGTTTCGGTCAAATGTGGCCCCGGTCTGCTTGGCCGAGTCGTTGATGGTTTGGGCAACCCGATTGATGGGAAAGGGCCCGTTGTGGCTGAAAAATACTATCCTCTGCGGGCTGGCGCTCCCAACCCGATGAAACGCAAACGTATCGACACGGTGTTGCCGACGGGCGTGCGCGTAATTGACGGCATGTTGACCATTGGCACAGGCCAGCGCGTGGGCCTTTTCGCCGGTTCCGGGGTCGGTAAATCGACGCTCTTGGGCATGATTGCCCGCAACGCGAAGTGCGATATCGCCGTCGTCTGTAACGTCGGGGAGCGCGGCCGCGAAGTTTTGGAATTTATCGAAGACAGCTTGGGGGAAGAGGGTTTGGCCCGTTCTGTGGTTGTCTCAGCAACCTCTGATACCTCTTCACTGGAACGTGTGAAATGCGCTTATACCGCCACTGCAATCTGTGAATACTTCCGTGATCAGGGTAAAAACGTTTTCCTGATGATGGACTCGGTCACCCGTTTTGCCATGGCCCAGCGCGAAATCGGTCTGGCGATTGGTGAGCCTCCTGCAACCAAAGGTTATACCCCTTCGGTATTTGCACTGCTGCCTGAATTGCTGGAACGCACAGGGATGGGTGAAACCGGTTCAATTACCGCCATTTACACTGTACTCGTAGAGGGCGGTGATATGGACGAACCTGTTGCTGACGCGGTCCGTGGTATTTTGGATGGCCACATTGTCATGAGTCGTAAAATTGCCTCAGACAATATTTTCCCAGCTATCGATGTGCTGCCCAGTGTTAGCCGTTTGTTTAACGTCTTAACCACGCCCGAACACCGCGCGGCGGCCTCAGAAATTCGCAATATCCTCTCGACCTATGAGAGCGCCGTTGACCTGATCAATATCGGGGCCTATGTACGCGGTTCGAATGCGGATATTGACCATGCGATCTCAATGATCGACCAGATTAAGAGTTACCGCAGGCAGGGTATTCTCGATCCCACACCTTTCCAGGATACCGTCAACGCAGTTAAGACCCTGGGTACCAAGACCGCCAGCTGGGCGAACTTGGCTTAAACTATGGTTCGATATTTTCCCTGGCCAACCTTATCTCTTTCAAGGCAGGCCACTTAACCCCGATGTCAGGTGGTCATGGTTTAGGTACCGATTCGCTACCTTTGGCAATGGGTGCCGTTGGTTTTTGTGTTGTGATGGTTGCGGCCTTTGCCAGTTCCGAAGCCTCCATTTTGGCTGCCAATAAAATCCGGATTCAGCAATTGGCTGAAAAAGGCGATAAACGCGCCAAGGCTTTCTGTGAACTGCGTGAAAATGAAGATAAAATGTTTGCCACGATTTTGGCCGTGGAAAACATGTTTATCATTTTTGGCTCCTCGTTTGGGGTCTCTTCGGCTGAAAATATTCTCGGCCCCAATGCTGTCATTCCGCTGGGGGTGGCGACAATCGGAGCCTTGGCTCTGGTGCCCTTTTTATTGGAGTTTGTAATCGTACTCTTTGGTGAAATTACACCCAAGACCTATGCCGCCCGGCATGCAACCCGCATGGCACTTTTGGTTTCACGCCCCCTGAATTTGATTGTCAATTTACTCTATCCGCTGATTAAATATACCTTTGTGATTCCCTCGCGGCTGTTGATACGTGGGCTGGATCGGATTTTTGGCAGCAAAGAGTATTCGCCTTCGATTACCGAAGAAGAATTGCGGATGATCATTGATCGTTCCAGCCAAGAGGGCGTGCTCGACAGCGAAGAGCGCGACCTGATTCACAATGTGTTTGAATTTGGGGATACCGTCGCCTCCGAGGTCATGACCAACCGCACCCGGATTGTGGCCTTTGAGGGTGAATCCAAAGTCTGGGATGCCCTGCCCAAAATGATCGAAGAGGGCTATTCCCAATACCCGGTCTACGGCGATTCGATTGATGATATCCGTGGCATGATCTACCTCAAAGATCTGTTTCGGGCCCAGGTCAATGGTCAGTACCGCGAAGGGGATACCCTCGAAAAATACATGCGGCCCACGGTCTTTGTGCCCGAAACCAAAAATGTGGTGCAATTGCTGGAAATGATGCAAAAAAACCGCACCCGTGCGATCATTGTTGCCGATGAATTTGGCGGTACCGAAGGTCTGGTCACGCTGGATGACTTGGTGACGGAAATTGTTGGCGAGTTTGACGACGATCAGGTTCCTGTCGAAGATTTCATCCAGCCCCTGGGCAATCACAGTTTTCAAATTCAGGGAGCGACCCCTTTGTCTGAGGTCAATGAAACCCTCGATTTGGATTTGCCAGAAGGCCAGTACCAGACGATTGCAGGCTTCGTTTTGGCCCAATTGGGGCATATCCCCGATCAGGGCGCCTCAGTCAAGTACCAAGAAATTGAAATCGAAGTCACCCAGGTCATGGGTCCCAAAATCCTCTGTCTGGAATTGCGCAAACTCAATGGCTCTTTAGAAAGCCGCGAAGGTTCTGGCCTGCCTGAACCGGCCTGACCCCGCTTAATAGATGCTGAGAGATTTCTTAGAGATCTTCCCATTCCTGGCTGAGATCTTCGTAATAACGCTCCAAGAGCACAGGCACAGAAAGCAGGGCTTCCATCAGCGCTTGGCGTCCTTTTTCCATTACTGTCTGTTCGTGTTTCTCAAAGGCCTTGAGGCCCCCACTGAGTTTGAGCTTGAGGCTCTGGATAAAGCGCAGACTTGCCCGCTGTAAATGCGCCAATTCTTGAGAGAGTTGCATTTGGGATTCAGCCAGATTTTCAGCTGAGTCGAGATAGACACTGAGTTGGGCGATTTTTTTTCGGGCCCGCTGTGCTGGAGGGCTCTCTTCGACACTTTGTAATTCTGCCTGTAAATGAGTCACTTGGGCCTGAGCATCGCAGAGGCCAATTGTAATACACCAGAGAAAATGCAGTTTTGGCCCGGTCAATTGGGGCAAATAATTGTCGAGAAAGAGTTGTTGCACCTCTAAGAGCAAACTGGCTTTAATAAAATTGAGGTATTGACTGCCATCGTGGGCTGTTAGGGCTGTTTGTTTGAGACTGAGATTATTGCGCAGGGCATTTTCACTTTCGACAACCGCGTAAATATAGCGCATCCAATGGCGATAGGCATCGTGCAGACTGAGATAGACCATACCTGTGGCCGCGACCGCAGCGGTTTCTAAGCGCTGGTGGGTATGTGGGACCACTGCGACTCCCCATTTGTCGCCAAAATCCAAGCGGCGAATTTTGCCAATTTTGTAGAGATCCAACATGGCATGCACCTCGGAGTTGAGGTGGTGTTCGACCTGTTCATAGCTGGATGTGGCATCCAAACCTGCATTGGTGCGAATCAAGCGCTCTCCGCCGGGGTGCAAATACATAAATTCGGAGAGATCGTAGACCTGCCCCTGGATCACCATCCAATAGCCATTCTGGGGGGTATTGTGTATAAGCACCTCTGAATTGTCATAGACCTGATAATTTTTGACCCCAGGGCTGTTGGCGGGGGCAAAGGTCGTGAAAATATCCATCATCAGCCGCCCGTCGGCGACCCATTTGCGGAAATAGTCAAGCACGTCATCACTTTCGGGACTGGGGCTTCCGGGCAAATATTTGGCAAGAATGGCTTTGAGGCTTGCGATCACCGAATGGGCGAAATGGGTTTGGCCGCAGATATAAAAATAACCGCCTTTGCCCCCTTCTGATTCTGGGCGCAGCAATTGCCAGAGCGCAGCGGCATTTCCTGGGGTCTGCATCAGGGCCTGAATCCGCATTTTTTCGCCCGCTTCAAATGCAAATTGTTGGGCGGCTGGGTTCCAGGCCAAACCCATCTCACTGCGCGAAAAAGCCACCCGCACTTGCAATTGGCCTTTGCTCACCGCGCTTTCAAGCTCGGTTTGATAATAGAGGTGCTCAGGGCTCTGAATTCCTAAAAACAGCCAGTCGGGCTGGTTCAATTGACTATTTTGGCGGCTTTGCCAAAAGCCCCGAAAGGGGGAAATACCTGTGCCGCCGGCAAACATCACCAGCGGCCGCTCTGGATCTGTGGGTAGCCGAAAGCGCGAAGGCCGCACGACTTGAACCGGAATGGGTTCGGTGGGCGTGCTGCTCAAAAACTGAGAGGCTGTGCCGTATTGCTGCACGGGATCAGCGGTTTGGCTTTGGTAATTCAATTGGCCAATTGTCAGATGCACATCCTCGGCGGGGGTCTGTAGGTCTCCTGCTGACGAGATCGAGTAGACCCGAAAGCGCTCGGGCGGTATCAGCTTGGCCAAACTTTCGGGCTGCCAGGCCTTGGCTTTGCAGAGGCGGCGCAGGTCAAAATTTTCGCCCTTGAGTAATTCAAAGATTTGCCAGAGTTCGTATTGGTCTTCGCTGCGACGCTCTAAGATCTCGTGCAATTGGGGTGAGCGGCTGAGTTGGTACAGGGCTTTGCCCACGGGGCGCAATAGCGGCCGCAATTTGGCTCTGGCTAAAAAGGCTTTGAGTAAGACCTTTTCCGGGCTGGCGGCCTCTGGCTGGATTTCGCTCCAGGCCGTGCGCCAGACCCCATTGAGTTCAATCATCTCTTGGCCGCTGGCATTGAGGGCTTGCAGGGTTTTTGCCACCAAGGTCTCACTGTTGAGGGGAAAAACCCCCAGCCGATCACCGGTTTGGTAACTCAGGCCTTGGTCTTTCAGATCCAATTGCACATGTTTCACAGGGCTTTCGGGCTGGGGTGTGGCCGCCGTTGCTTTGTGATGGGCAAAGGGGCAACGCCCCACGGGGGGAGCGCTCTTGCGCTCCAGACGGGAGGCATTGATCGACTGATCCAGGGCCTCCCAGGAGCGCTGTTCGACTTCTCCCGCAAAGCCCCCATTGGTTTGGGTGCGGCCCGCTTTAAAGCCCACTTCCATAAATCCGTAGACTTTTAGGCGGTGTAAACCCAGCCAGCCCCGTTCTCCCGCGTAGGCCTCAACGGTTTGGCGGTAGAGATTTTGCTGGCTCAAACTGCCATATTCTTGCACAAATTGCGGCAATTGCAGGGCTTCCACCGCCTGCAAAAAGGCCAAAAGATCGGGTGGCATCCAGTTGCGCAGGTGCAAGAGTTCCTGCCCGATTTGGCTCTGGTAGTCTTTGCGCTGAAAGAGCAAATCCAAGCAGTGAAAGACCGGCGAGCCGCCGCCACTCAGACCCAATTCGCCTGGCCGAATCGGAAAGGCAAAAGGAGCCACGGTTTTGGCCCAGACCAACTGATCGACATGGTGCGCGCTATAAGGGTTGGGATCGATTTTGAGCAGCGAGTCATAGGTCATGGTTTGCAAACAGGCCTGCAATTCATACAGGGCGCTATCCAGACCTGCTCTGTTTTTTTCTTTTCGGCATTTTTCCAGTGATAATAGCGCGGGTAAACTGCGGCGAGCAACATCGTGCATTTCAGCCATGGTCATATAAAAGATCCGCTCTTCGGGGCTGCCATAGACTGGAATCATGAGCTGGAGGTTTTCGACTTTGCGCGGCTGGTCGGGATCTTTTAAACGCCAATTATAGAGAATTAAATCGCTGTAGGTCATGCCTGCACCTGGGCGGCCGAGTCGTTGGCAAACCACTTCCCAGGCCTGGTTCAAATGCTCGGGCAAGTGGCTGCCCGTTTGGACTTTGAGGCGCAAGCGGGTCTCTTGTTCGCGAATACAGGTATGGGCCAAAATACCCAATAAAGAGGCGGCTCGGCAGAGGTATTCAGGTGGCAATTCAGCTTCGCTGCTGCCAAAGGGGGGCAAATCCTGCACGCTGGCTGTTACGGCCCCTTGTTCGACCACACTGGGCAGTGTGCTAGCCAGTTGATCCCAAGCCAAGTGGCTTGGGGGCAATTGTGCCAGCGGGGCTTGCAGGGGCAAAAATCCCGCTTGCAACGAGAGAAAGCCTTCTTGGGCGTGGCCGGGGGAGCTTTGGATTTGGTCACCTTGAGCGATGCTTGCGGCCAGACTCATGATTTGCCACTGTTTTTAGACAAAATCGCCCAGGCGATATCTGCCCGTGAGACCGTACCCAAAAATTTGCCTTCAGCCACCACGGGCAAGCGGCGAATCATTTTTTCGATCATGATGGTGGCCACTTTGAGCAATTCATCCTCGGGGGATACGGTAATCGGATGGGCGATGATCAAACGGGTGATCGGCTGTTGGGCTAAGTCTTGGCCATTTTCAAGGAAAAAGCGAAAGGCGTCTTGGAGTGAGCCCCCGGCCTGCACAACTTCGTCATAATCGGGCATGAGCAGGCGCAGCAGATCTCCTTCGGAAACCACGCCAACAAAATCACCGGCGGGATCGACGACAATCAGGTCACTGGCCTGGGTTAAAACGAGCAGTT
Source organism: Candidatus Sericytochromatia bacterium (assembly GCA_044356335.1). GTDB lineage: Bacteria > Cyanobacteriota > Sericytochromatia > UBA7694 > UBA7694. Next base: position 32,493 of record JBIKWL010000015.1, on the reverse strand, counting down.
CAGCAGCGACCTGCATTGAGGTCGAAACCCCAATCCGGGCCACTTTTTGATCCATAATCTCTTTGACTTGCATAATGATGGAAAAATACCCGATTTTTAAGGCCTTGTCAAATTTTATTGGGTATTTTGGGCTTTAATCCGCGCTCCAACGTGGTAAGCGTGTGCCCAAGCTGGTGAGCACTTCGTAGGGAATGGTCTGCAATTGATCTGCCCAGTCTTGGGCGGTGATGCTGTGTTGGCCTTCGCTGCCAATCAGGGTAACCACCTCTCCCTCTTTGACTTCGGTGGCTAAATCTGTCAGATCAATCGCCGCTTGGTCCATCGAGACCCTGCCGACCAGCGGCAGACGTCTTCCGCGCAGCAGCACATCTTGGCGATTGGAGAGCAACCGGTTTAAGCCGTCTGCATAGCCAATTGCAACCACGCCAATCCGGCTGGGTCGCTCGGTGATAAAGGTTCTGCCATAGCCCAGGGCTGTTCCGGCAGGTACCTCTTTGAGCTGCGTGATCTGGGCTTTGAGCGCCAGAGCGGGTTTTAAATCCAGACCGGAAATACCCCCATAGCCGTAGAGCGAAATGCCGGGACGAACCAGATTATAATGGGCTTGAGGATACTGAAAGACCGCGTCGCTATTGGCGATATGGTACATCAGAGCGCTGGGCTCGCGCAGATGGCTGCGGGCATAGGCCACGACCTCGGCAAAGATCTGCAATTGCCGGGCGATATGGGGGCAGTCGGGGCGGTCTGAGGTCGCCAGATGGGAGCAGATGCCACGCAGGTTAATCCGCTCTGTCTTTGCCAATTGATCCAGGGCCAGGCCCATGTCTTCGGGGCGGATCCCGACCCGGCCCATACCTGTGTCTACTTTGAGATGGACCTCTGCTGTTTTGCCCGTGCCACTTGCCAGTCCTTCCAAAATGGGAAAATGGCTGAGGGTGTGGAGCATAAAGGCAAAGCCCTCTTCCAGCGCCAAGTGGTATTGGTCGGTTGTGAGGGCGCCGAGAATCAGGATATGTTCGGCTTCGGGCAGGATTTGGCGCAGATACAGGGCTTCTCCCAGGGTGGCTACGCCAAAATGGCTTACGCCCGCTCGCGAAAGTACTGGCGCGACCTGCGAGACATTGTGACCATAGGCATTGGCTTTGACCACACCCATGATCTGGGTTTGTGGATCCCGGCAGGCCCTTTTGAGTTGTTTTAAATTGTGTTCAAGGGCCGCCGGACTGATCTCGGTCCACTTGCTGTAATACTGGCGCGGGAGCGGTGTCACAATCATGGCAAGTGGCGAATCATCATGGTTGAAAAGGCTTTAAAATTTGACCAAGGGTAAATTGAAGAACAGGGGTTGTTCTTGGGCCTTTAAGGTCAATTTTGAGCCATCGCGGGGATTGGTAATCACGATGTCGGGGCCCTCATTGGCTTTTGCGTTGGCGCGGGCCACCAGCACGATGCCTGTAACAACTGCGCCGATCACCAAAACGCCTGCTCCAATGGCCCAATAAATCCAGGTATTGTCAGCGGATGTCACGCCCCCTTTGATTTGGGTGCGGGCCATTTCCAATTCGGCATCACTCACATAGAGACCGAGCTTTTGCGGAATCAGCAAGGAGAGGTAATTGGTGACAGGCAGAATTTCGTTTTCGGATTGAAAGGCATAACTTTCACTGACCAGGACTTTGCCTGTTTCTACTTCCAACATGCGCACGTTGATTTCAAAACGCGAGCCGCCTTTGACAATGCTGCCAGTCACGATTACACCTGCGCCCGCCATTTTGCCCAATTGGGCTGTTTTTGAACTGTCGGCAAAAGCGGTTTGGCCAAAGCCAATTTCTTTGATTGCTTTGTCGATCTGGCTGCGTTCGACCAGATGCAATTCGGGGCGTTTGGCCAATTTTGTCACCAGAGATTCGGAAATGCCACGTTTGAGATTGTCAAAACGGGCTTCGCCGGTATCATTGGCAAAATCCACAACGGCCACAGCTTTGGAGACCACATGCTGGTTCATGCCACCTGAATTGGGATCTCCGCCTACCTGTAGGAATGCGTCTTGCACGATCTGGGTGTAATTGATTTGCCCAATTTCTTCTGGCATGTTTGCGCTGGAGGCCCAGGCAGGGGTGTGAAAGGCAATTAAACTGACGCTTAAGAGCCCAGCGAGTATTTTGTGAATGGATCCAGAAAGCATATCAAATCTCCTTGATCATGGTGAACGCCTATTTTTAGCTTGGTCTTCCCGTTCATGATACACCAAGGCCGTGCGAGAGGGAACGGTCAGGCAGGTGGGATCAGGGCCCTGGCCCCACGGCCCTGTGTCGGTCTGTTTCAAGGCTGGCGGAGACAAAAGCCATTCCGTTTCTCCCACCTGGAGTTGTAGCGGGCTCGTTAAAATGGGGCTGTTATTGCCCAAACTGTAAGCTTCCCATTTGCGTTTGGCCCACTCGGGGCTGCAGATCTGTTGGCTGGTCTGGGTGGCGTTCCAAATCACGAGTATGGCTTTGCGCTCTCTGTCCAGGTTGTCCAGCGCAGGCAGATCGTCTCGTACTTCCATGGCAAGTAGGCCAGGAATGGCCTGGGGGCCTGTGTTGTGAAAGTGCAAGCGTTGAATAATATCTGCAGCCGTGCGCAGGCGAAACAGCTGAGAACTTTTGCGAATGCGCAAATAGCGGTGAATCTGGGCCAAATGGGTCAGGGCCAATGTTTGATCAGGTTTAAATTCGGGCCGGGGCAGGCGGGGTTTCCAAAAGTCCCATTCTTGGGCATTGCGCCAGGCGGGCGGCAGGCCCCGGCCCCAGGCGTGTTCTGCGCCAGTCCAGTCGATCAGATTAAACCAATCGCCTGAGTCGTAGCTGTCACCATCTCCGGATTTGGAGCGCAGCAATTCACTGCCTGCGTGCAAAAAGGGAATGCCTTGGCCCAGCAAGGGCAAACTCAGGGCCAGGGCTTGCATCTGCATGCGCTCTTCGGCAGTGGCTGTCGTTGGCGTGCGCCCAGCGACTTCAAACGGCGCTTTGGCGGCAATTTGATCCCAGAGGCTGTAATTGTCGTGGGCTTCGACATAATTGATCGTCTCTTGGGGGTCGTGGGCGAAGCCTGCTCCGGGGTTGCCTCGGTAGAGTACCGCTTGGCCTTTTTGAACCTGACCCAGCGCGTTTTGGATTGGAAAATCTGCAAGCCCTCCCGCCAGACCGACTTGTAGATTGTCCATATAATTGCGCAGCAGAGCCGCTTGGGCCTCTCGAGCGGCAGGGGTATCGCGGTTAAACGGGCTCAGATTGGGATCGGTGTAAAGTCCTGTGGCAAAGCCCTGATCTGAGCGGGTGCTGTGGTCATAATTGCCGCCACGGGCCGAGTCACGCAGGCGATCGTTGAACATTCCCACACCCAAGCCGCTGCCAAAGACCTGGTTCATGGCGTTTTGGGGTTGGATGGCATCAAGTGAGCCAAATTTCCAGCCCTCACCGTAGAGCAAAATGCTTTTGCCCTCTATACCGTCTTTTTCAAGGGTCAGCATATCGAGATCGGCCCGGATCTGTTTCAGGTTCTCGCGGGTGTGGTGGCCCATTAAATCAAAGCGGAAGCCCGCCACTTTATAGACTTTGGCCCAGCGCAAGATCGTGTCTCGCATCAGCTTTTCCATCATCCGATGTTCTGTGGCCGTATCCGGGCAGCAGGTACTCTGTTGGACCTTGCCCTCGGCATCGAGGCGGTAATAATAGCTTGGCACAATTTTGTCGAGTACAGATTTGGGGCCGTTGCCTGCGGTGTGGGTGTGGTTATAGACCACGTCCATGACTGTCCGCAATTTGTGCTGGGCCAGGCTTTGCACCATCTGCCTGAATTCTTTGATTCGGGCAGAACCGTGAGGATCGCTGGCATAACTGCCTTCGGGCACACCATAGTGCAAGGGGTCGTAGCCCCAGTTAAAGGCGTCTTTGTCACGCACGAGGGCCAGGGCGTCTTGCTGGCGGGGAGAGTCGGGTGGGGCCGACGGGATTTTGGCTGTATGTACAAAGCGCTCGGGAATGGTGGCGATGTCAAAGACTGGCAAAAGGTGAATATGGCTCAGGCCCGATTGGGCCAATTGGCTTAAGTGCCGCAGGCCTGTGCTGGTTGGGAGCGCAAAGGCCGCATATTTGCCGCGCAGTGCTTCTGGCACGCTGGGGTCGGAAATGCTGAAATCGCGCAGATGTAATTCATAAATCATGCTGTCTTCGGGCGCAGCCAGGGGGGGCAATTGCATTTTCTGCCAGCCTTCGGGCTGATGAATGGGATCTTGTAAATCCACGATCTGGCTGTGTGTGCTGTCGGCTGCCAGCGAGACTGAGTAGGGATCGGTCACACTGTGGCTTTCGACTTTTTCCCTATCTGGGCGATAGGCTTGGACTTTATAGCGGTAATACAGGTTTTTCCAAGTTTCTGGGCCCTGAATTTGCCAACTGCCCCGGCCCGTTTTTTGCATCGGCAGGGTTTGGCTGGGGGTATGCAGATTCTCGGCTTGAAACAGCTCCAATTCGACACGCTGGGCAGTGGGGGCCCAGAGCTGTAGTTGGGGCTTGCCAGAGGTAAAACTCAGACCCAAATCCAGGTTCAGATCGCTGAAGTGGGCATCGAGCAAAGAGGCCAATTGCACACCTGTGTGGGCAATGATCTGGCCTTTAGGATCTTGGGCGACAAGCCAGAGCTGTTGCTGAATCAGGCTTTTCAGTGTATCTTCTGGCAAATCGGGCAGCTCAAAGAGGGGCAAACTGTGTAAATGCACGAAGGCTGTGTTGAGCGCTTTATTGGGGGGCCTGTTTTGCGGTTTGAGCGGAATACATTCGGCACCTCCCCGCAATTGAGCTTGTGCGAGATACATTTGGGCTTGTGGATGGTGGCAGAGTTGGTACATCTCTGCAGCGGGGGCTTTCCAGACCAGGGTTGTGCGATTGAGCCAATGGGCTTGAGCCTGGAGCGATTCCGCCTGGGCAGGCAATCCCCCACTCAGCCAGAGACTGGAGAGCAGGCCTGCGATCAGGTGTGTGAGTCGGCTGAGATTCGGAATGGTAGATGCACTGTGATCTTTCAAATGGAAAGCCTCCCCTGGTTTTGTGCTGAAATTTAGCATACTTCAGCTGTTTTGATCAGGCAAATTGAATTTGACTTGTTGAATAAACGTTTTATAATAAATGTTTATAGACTTATTCAGAAAGATTTAAATACTGCTTTATGTCATCTCCTCAATTATTTGCACGCAAGTCAGTGCAGGTTTTGCAAGCTGAATTGGAATCTGGCCCCCAGATGAAAAAGGTTTTGGGCCCTGTTGGCCTGATTGCCTTGGGGATTGGCGGCATTATTGGCGCTGGGATCTTTGTGCTCACAGGCCAAGCCGCTGCCCAGTATGCCGGCCCCTCGATTGCCATCTCATTTATTATTTCGGCAATTGCCTGTGCACTCGCTGGGCTGTGTTATGCCGAGTTTGCGGCCTCAATTCCCGTCTCGGGAAGTGCTTATACCTATTCTTATGCCTCTTTGGGCGAGTTCTTGGCCTGGTTTATTGGCTGGGATTTGATGTTGGAGTACCTTTTCGGGGCCGCAGCGGTCGCCGTGGGTTGGTCGGGGTATGTGACCAGTTTTCTCAAGGACTTCGGCATTCATTTGCCAGCATCTTTGACCAGTGCCCCCCTCGATCATACTGCCAATGGCTGGCATTTTACGGGCGCTTTTCTCAATTTGCCTGCGATGTTGATTGTTCTGATTTGTATGCTCTTTCTGTTTAAAGGCATTCAAGAATCGTCTTCGCTTAACAATATTGTGGTGGCGATTAAATTGATGGTTCTGGTTTTGCTGGTGGGTTTTGGTTTTGCCTATATCAACAGCGCCAATTGGCAGCCTTTTATCCCTGCCAATACGGGCACTTTTGGTGAATACGGTTGGAGCGGAATTTTTCGTGGGGCCGCTGTGGTCTTCTTTGCCTATATCGGTTTTGACGCTGTTTCAACAGCTGCCCAAGAAGCCAAAAACCCCCAACGGGATATGCCAATCGGGATTATCGGTTCGCTGGTGATTTCGACAATTGTGTATATTGTCGTTGCTTTGGTGATTACGGGCATTGTGCCTTACAAACAACTGAATGTGCCAGACCCCATTGCCGTCGCCATTAATGGCACGGGCAATGCCCTGATGTGGCTGCGTCCGATTGTGAAAATTGGCGCGATTGCGGGTCTTAGTTCGGTGATTCTGGTCTCACTTTTGGGACAAACCCGTGTCTTTTTCTCCATGTCGCGTGACGGACTTTTGCCCGCGGCCTTTTCCAAGCTGCACCCCCGCTTTCACACCCCCCATGTGGCAACCTTAATTACTGGTGGGATTACCATGCTGGTAGCCGGGCTCTTCCCGATCAGCCTCTTGGGTGAATTGGTCTCAATTGGCACGCTCTTGGCTTTTGCCATTGTCTGCGCTTCGATTATTATTCTGCGCAAGACCCAGCCTGATCTGCCCCGTCCTTTTAAAACCCCTTGGGTGCCTTTGGTCCCCATTTTGGGTGTTTTGGCCTCGGTGGGACAAATGTTTTTCTTGCCCCTGGATACTTGGTGGCGTCTGATTATTTGGATGGCGATCGGCATGGTAATTTATTTTACCTATGGCGTCAAACACAGCAAGGTCCAACAAAAATTGCGCGAAGCCGCCAGCGATTAAGCGGGAGAGGAACTTAAAATGTCTAAAAAAATACTTTGGGCGGTAGACGGTTCAGTTGTCACCCAGGCCTGTTTGGCCTGGGTGGAGAATCTGTCGGTAGCCATGCGGGCTGAAGTGATTGTCCTCAATGCCTATTTGCTGCCTTTTTCGGCCAGCTCTTTTTACAATATGGAATCCCAGTATACAGCTGAGGTCAACCGTCAGTACCAAGAGCAACAGCATAAATTGGTGGATGATTTGGTGTTGGATTTACAGAAAAAAGGCCTGACCGCCAGTGCTCAGGTGGTCCACGGCGATCCCCGAGAGATGATTCTGGCCGAAGCCCAAAAAGTTCAGGCAGATTTAATTGTCTTGGGACGTCGTGGCTTAAGCTCCTGGCAAGGACTGCTTTTGGGCAGCGTTAGCCAGCATATTTCTCAACACGCAGATATTCCTGTTTTGTTGATTCCTACAGGAGCCCAATCCGATCTTTAAAGTTTTCTTGAGATCTGTGTCACAAGTACTTTTTCTTTAGATCTCGGTGCTGTATTCTTATGTATAGTTAGCTGATCAATCTTGTATGTTTTTTGGGGTTTTTTGATACACACTGTGTAATTTTCTCCGTGTGTGCAAATATCTGAAATGAGCCTTTCTGGCCTATTTGGACCTGCCTCTGGGCCTGCAAATTGAAATCGGCGAGACGTATTAATACAATTTGTGGGCCCGTCATCAGCCAATGGACAATCGCAATCGCCAGGAGTACCATCGCTTCAGCCTTCTGCTTGAAGATGCTTTGCCTTTGCGCCTGCTTAAATCTGACTATGCGCCCGTGATTTTAAGCACCTTTCAATGTCTGTTCAAAGATCGCAACCGCTTGGTCTTGCAAGAAGAGAGCCTGCATGAGCTTTTGGCTGAGTTGCTCGAAGACATCCGTTTTCGCTCCAGCGAAGGGCTTGAACGGGGTTATGAAGCCCAGGCTCGGCATTTGCTGGCCCGTTGGACTGATCAGGGCTTTCTGCGCAATTTTCTGACCGAAGAGAGTACAGTCTGCTACGAACTCACGGCAGACAGCGAAAAGGCTCTGCGCTGGGTGGAATCGCTCGAAAAACAAGAATTTGTCGGTACTGAATCGCGTTTTCGCGATATTGTCAGCAAGCTGCGCGAATTGCTTGAGTATACAGTCGAAGATCCCGAGCGTCGGGTAACGGAACTTGAACGCAAAAAAGCCGAGATCGATGCGGAGATTCTGCGTATCCGTGAACATAACGAAGTCAGTTCTTTCGACGATTACCAGGTCAAGTCCCGCTTTCAGGAACTCAGTCGCTTGGCCCGCGACCTGCTGGCGGATTTCAAAGAAGTCGAAGACAATTTTCGCCAGATCACGCGCACGATTTACCAAAAACACGCTGAGCAGCAGAGCCGCAAGGGCCAGATTCTGCGTTATGCCTTTGACGCGATCGAAGAATTGCGCCAGAGCGATCAGGGCAAGAGTTTTTACGCCTTCTGGGATTCACTCCTGCGCACCTCTGGGCCGCAAGAATTGCAAAAACTGGCCGACGAACTCTATCAAATTCTCGACCGGCGCAATTTGGCTACCCAAGACTCATTGCTGCGCTCGATCAAAACCTATTTGCACCAAGCTGCCCAAAAAGTGCTCGAATCCAACGATCGCATGGCTGAAAAACTCAGCCGAATTATTATCGAGCGCGACCCACAAGAGACCCGCCGCCTCAAAGAGACGATCGGCTCAATCAAAGAACTGGCCTTAAAATTGGCCGAAAACGACTATTCGGGAGAAGGCTTTCTCTGGGTTGATGGCCAGCCAGATATCTCAATGCCTTTGGAGCGCAAGCTCGGGCGCCCCAGTGTTGAGCCCGTCTTTGATCAGCAGCCCGAAGAGCCCGATGGTGAAATGGGCTGGCAAGAAGAACCCGAGGTCATGGACCGCCTTTTTCAGACCTTCTTTGTTGATAAAAAGGCCCTGCGCAAGCAATTGGGCCATCTCTTACAAGAAAACCGCAGTTTAAGCCTGCAGGACGTTTTGCGCAGTCATCCGATTGAAAAGGGCCTGCCTGAAGTCTTTGCCTATCTCACCCTGGCCAGCCAGGTCGAAAAACACGAAATTGATGAAGACAAACGCGATCTGATCACCTTTGATCACGAGCAGCAGCGGGCCTTGGTCATGCCCGAAGTCCGATTCAACCGCTAAGAGGAAAGCCGCAAATTCATGAGTACCCCCGAAAAAGTTGAGCCTTACGCCGCCATTATTGTCAAATTGCTCGGTGGCGAGATCACCGAAGATGATCGCCTCTGGAATGAGCTATTGCATTACCGCGTGCCTGTGGGGGAATATCTGGCCCGGATTGGGATTGAAGTTGTCATCGATCAAAAAGAGGGCTTTGCCTTTTTGCGCCAGGTCGAACTCGACGAAGACGGCCGCACCATTGGTCTGATCAAACGCAATCCCCTTTCTTATGAGGTCACACTGATCTGTGTGGTCTTGCGCGAAATGCTTGAAGACTTTGACATGAGCCCCGCCACCTCTCCTTATTGCCATGTCACCCACAAGCAAATTCGCGAACAAATTGAACTCTTTTTTAAAGAAAAATCCAATCAGGTCAAGCTTTTGCGCCAGCTTGATCGCTATATTAAGCAGATTGTTGAACTGGGTTTCCTGCGGGTGATCCAGGAAGGTGAGCTGCTGGATGAGCGCATTTATGAAATCCGAAGAATCATTAAGGCAAAAATAACCAATGATGTACTCGAAGACATCCGCTACGCCATGGAACAAGATGCTTCCATTGTCTGAGGCTGAGCCGGTGGGAACCGGTTACCGCCTTCAGACCATGGAACTGTATAATTGGGGCACGTTTGACAACCGTATTTATACGATCAACCCCCAGGGACACTCCTCATTGCTGACCGGCGCCAACGGTTCAGGCAAGACCACCTTGATCGACTCGCTGCTCACCCTTTTGGTGCCCGAGCGCAAATACCGCTTTTACAATCAGTCTTCAGGCAGCGAAAAAAAGACCGAGCGTACCGAAGAATCTTATGTTTTGGGTCAATACGGCAGCATTCAAGAAGAGGGCCGCAGCCACTCCACCGCGATGCAATTGCGGGCTGATAAACAGAGCACCTTTTCGATTCTCTTGGCCCATTTTTCCAATCAAGCCGGTCAATTTTTGACCCTGGTGCAGTGCCGCTGGTTTGTCAATCAGGAGCTGCGCCGTGTTTACCTGATTGCCGAAGTGCCCCTGAGTATCAGTGAAGATTTTATTCCTTTTGATCCCAAAGGCAATTGGCGCAAGCGTCTGCGCGAAAAATACCCCGCCACAGCTGAGGGCGATCCGCTGATGTTCTTCGACAGTGCCAGCAAATACGCCCGCCGCATGTTGCGGGTCTTCGGCATGCGTTCACCCAAAGCCCTGACCCTGTTTAACCAGACTGTCGGTATCAAAGTTTTGGGCAATTTGACTGATTTTATTCGTCAGAACATGCTCGAAGCGGGCAGCATCGATGAGGAGTTTAACAAACTCAAAGACACCTACAAATTACTGCTGACGGCCCAAAATGCGATTGAAAAAGCCGAACGCCAGCTTGAGTTGCTGCGCCCCATTCGCCTGCATGCGGAAGCGCTCAAACAGCTCAAACAGATCAATACCCTGGGTTCAGACCCCCACGAGGTGGTCAATTTGTATTTTGCCGAACGCAAAAAAGGCTTTTTGCTGGGTGAAATTCTGACCCTCGATGAACGCGAGCGTGAACTCACCCAGCAGGCTGCCCATCTGCGTGAAACCCTCGACGAACAGCGCGAACTCAAAGAAACCCTGCGCCACGCGATTCAAACCGACGCCACGGGTCAGCAATTATTGCAATTGGAGCAGGCAGGTCGCCGCCATGAGCAAGAAAAACGCAAACGCCAAGAAGAATTGGTGCGTTATAACCTGCTGGCCAAGACCCTCGATTTTCCCGAAAATCCCGATCAGGCCTGTTTTAAACGCTCACTCAAATCTTCTCAGGAACTCGAGAAAAAATTCCAGCAGGAGCGCCGCGAGCAAGAACACCGCATTTTTAGCATCGAAAAAGAGCAAGAGGCGACGCTGCGCCAATTGCGCGAAAAAGAGCTGGAGATCCGCTCCATGACAGGCCAGCGCAACAATATCCCCGGCCGCTTGAGTCAAATTCGCCAAGAACTTGCTGATTATCTTGAGGTCTCAGCTGCAGCTTTGCCCTACGTCGGTGAATTGGCCCAGGTCTTGCGCCGCGAACACGAGTGGGAAGGGGCGATCGAAAAACTGTTGCGCGGCTTTGCCACCAGTTTGATTGTGCCCGAGCATCTCTATTCGCGCGTCAATGCCTACCTCAACCGCATCAATATTGGCGGACGGCTGGTCTATTTTAAGGTGCCCGAAGCTTTCGAGCCGCCACAGAAGTTTTTTGCCCCGCCCAAGGCCCTGGTCAATAAATTGGAGTTTCACCCCGATTCGCCGTATACCAATTGGGTCAAACACCAGATTTCAGCGCAATACGACTATCTCTGCGCCGATAATTTGGGGGAGTTCGAAACCTACAAAAAAGCCATCACCCGCCAGGGCCTGACCAAATCCGGTGCCCGTCACGAAAAAGACGACCGTGAGCAGAATTTTAATCGCAGCCAGTATGTTTTGGGTTGGTCGAGCCAGGGCAAAGTCGATTTTTACAAAGACCAGCTCGATGCGCTGCAAGACATGATCTCGGCCCAGCAGCGCAGCTTGGAAAAACTCAAGCAGGAACAAGAGCGCTACGACTGGCTCTTGCGCAACTTGGCCAAATTCGAACAATACGTTGATTTTGAGCTGATTCACTGGCAGGCGCTGCAACGCGAACAGGAAAAACTGGTACAGCAGCAATTGCTGCTCGAAAGCGGCAGCCAAAATCTTCAGGGTTTACGCACCCAAGCCGAAGACCTGGTCAAACGCATCCAAGAGCTCGAAAACCAGCGCGACGATCTGCTGCGCCGCGAGCAAGATGTGCGCAGTCTGCTGATCGACTACCGGGCCCAGGTTGAGGATATCAACCTGACCTTTGCCGACGAAGACCTCGACAAAGCGACTTTGCCCGCGCGTTTTGTGGCTTTTGCTCAGAGCTATGCCGAAAGCCTCGAAGGGCTCAACCTCGACAATTTGCCGCGCATCAGCAAAAGCATTCACGATCGCATCGAAAAACAGGTGCGCGAGGAGCGGCAGCAGCGTGAACAATTGGAGCGCCAATTGGAGCGGGCCATGATTGCCTTCAAACGCCCAGATAAGGAGATCCTCTACCGCTTTCAAGACTGGTCGGCAGACACCTACCAGCTCTCTGAAGACATTGCCTATGTGCAGGATTATCTCAATATCTGCCGCCGCATCGAAGAAGACGATTTGCCCAGCTACCGCAAGGAGTTTGAGCGCTATCTGACCACCCACATGATCCAAAAAATGGCCGATTTCCGCGAGAGCTTTTATATCCGTGAGCAGGAAATTCTGCAGACGGTCCAAGATCTCAACGATTCGCTGGCCAAGATCAATTTCCGCAACAATCCCGAGACGTTTATCCAGCTCAAGACCCAGCGCAACGCGGCACCCCATGTGCAGCGTTTTAAAGAGATGCTTGAAGGTTGGTTGCCGACCCAGTCTGGGCCAGAAGCACTCACTGGGACGGGCTCTGGCGAAGATCTGGTCCAATTGCGTCAGAGTTTTGAAGCCATCCGCCAATTGATCGAACGCCTCGATCAAGAGGAGCATTGGAAGGCCTATGTCACCGATGTGCGCAATTGGAACGAGTATTACGCCGAAGAATTTTTCCGCGAAACCGGACGACAGATGAAAGTCTACCGCAGCATGGGTGAGCTTTCTGGCGGTGAAAAGGCCCAGCTGACCTATACCATTTTGGGCTCGGCGATTGCCTACCAATTTGGGATTACCCAAAACGAGCCGGGGCATTCTTTCCGCTTTATTGCCGTGGATGAATCCTTCAGCAACCAGGACGACGAAAAGGCCACCTATTTGATGGACCTCTGCCGCCAATTGGATCTGCAACTCTTGGTCGTCACCCCCAACGACAAAACCCATATCGTCGAGCCCTATATCTCCTCGGTGCATTTTGTCTTTCGCAAACCCGATCAGAGCTCGATGCTGCTGGACATGCCGATTGTACAATTCCGTGAAAAGCGCAGCGAGTGGCAAGATCTCAGTGCCGCCTCGCTGGAAGTGGCTGCAACCTAGTTCTGTATCCCTTGGCTGGCATGTGGCTTGCCGAGGGGACCAAAGCATTGTAAAGTCGAAGCAAGTCTCGAATAAAAGGAATCTTGCTTCTATGCAATATTGGTTGATGAAAAGCGAGCCGCATGTCTACTCGATTGAAGATCTGGCCCGCGATGGCAAAAGCGGTTGGGAGGGTGTGCGCAATTACCAGGCCCGCAATACCATGCGCGATCTGATGCAAGTGGGCGATGAGGTCTTGTTTTATCATTCCAGCACAGAACCGCCGGGTGTGGCTGGTTTGGCTCGAATCAGCAAAACGGGTGTGGTGGATCCTGCGCAATTTGACGCCCAGAGCGATTATTACGATCCCAAATCGACCCCCGATCATCCCCGCTGGATCATGGTTGAAATTGAATATGTCGAAACCTTTCAACAATACCTGAGTTTGGCCGAACTCAAAAACTTACCTGAGTTGGCAGGCATGGTGCTCTTGCAGCGTGGTTCTCGGCTCTCCGTGCAGCCCGTCAGCCCAGAACATTTTGAGCTGATTTGTAAAAAAGCTGGGCGTTCAGCCAAGAAATCCAGCAAAAAAGTCCAAGCAAAACCTTCAGCCTCCAAGCAGTCTCTCTCCAAATAAGTCAGCCTGAGCCCTGCATTGCTCTCAGGGTTCTTTCAGCACGATGGGGTATAATGGAACACGTTTTCTATGTTGTTCCGATTAGGATATATTTGTGAAATTCTTCAGTTATGAAAATCGTCAAGAATTGAAAAAACCCAAAGGGCTTTTTTCTCTTTTATTGATTTTCTTGGCGTGTATTTTTTCGGTCACAACTCTTTTTTCTGCGATTGGTTGGGTTGGTCAACCGTTTTCTGGTTTTCGCTTAGAGCCTACCATGACAGTCTCTGCGCTGAATGAAAGTTATTGGGAAGGCCCTAAAGCAGGGATAAAAACCTATGACCGCATTTTGAAAATGAATGGTCAGGTGATTCAAACCCCCCGTGAATTTCAAAAGATCATTAATCAAACGCCAGAAGGCAAGGTGATTTTATACACCCTGCGATCCAAAGGGGAAACCAAAGAAAAAGAATTGGCCATTCCTGTCCAACGCTTTAATCTTGAGGATTTTTTGCGCTCGTTTTTGATTATTTTTATCGTGGGATTTTTACACTTGATTGTGGGGATCGTGGCTTATCTCACGCGTCCAGCCAGTTCGGCGGCACGAGCACACCTTTATATGACCCTTGCTTTGGGCTGTGTCTCTACCCTGGCCAGCGATTTTGATACCGTTATGCTTTATCCCCGGCTCTGGATTGTGGTCGCTTCGCTCACGGGCGGGGCTTGCATCCATCTTGGGCTGTACTTTCCCCAGAAAAAGAAAATCGTTCAGAACAAACCCTGGATTTTGGCGATCCCCTATGGCATTAGCCTGCTGTTTATGGGGGCCTGGCAGGCTACTTTCCGGCCGATGGGTTACGCTGGCTACGAAGCCCAAAATCTACTCTGGATGTTTGAACTCTACTTTGAGGCTTATGATTTTTCTTTGCTTTGGTCGATTGGGGTCGGTTTCTTTTCTTTGTTTGTCTTGATTGGGCACTCACTCTGGAAGTCCGAATCACTGATCATTCGCAACCAAGCCAAAGTTGCTTTGCTCGGAGCCTTGGTTGCCTATGTCCCGATGATGGTCTTTTGGCTGATTCTTGAACAGATCTTACATATCCCTCTGAACAAGAGTATTGCTAATATCTGCTGGATTCTTTTTCTTGTTTTTCCCTTGGCAATTGCCTACGCGATTATCAAACACAAGATGTTTGATATTGAGTTTATCCTCAAGCAGAGCATGACCTATACCGCCTTGGTGGCCCTGCTCGGGGGCGGGTATGTGCTTGTGGCTACGGGGTTACAACAGGCCTTTAAACCACTGATGGCCAATTCCAGTGAGTTGACTTCGTATATGCTCACCACCGCTGTTGCGATTATTTTGTTTGAACCACTCAAACTCAATATCCGCAGTTTTATCGACCGCAAATTTTTCCGCTCGGGCTATGATTTCCGTACAGCTTTGAGTGAATTTGTCGATGCAGCCAGGAGCACCATTGACCGCGATGAACTTTTGCCTAAGCTTGTGGATACGATCGAAAAAACGATCCACCCCAAACACGTGATGATCTTTCTCAAAAATCCCGAAACAAATTCGTTGCAACAGGCCTATAGCCATGGCATCGACCTAAAAATGAAAGATGAAATCCCAATGGATGATGTGGCCCTGATGACGGCCATGGGTCTGATGAAGCGCAAGAGCCTAACCACCCGTTTAACCGGGGCTTTGAGTTTGGCTGGCATTGGTCAGCAAGGCCCTGTGGCCTCGCCGATTCCCTTTCTATTGGCCAAGCGTATCACCGGAGAATTGATTGACCCAGCGGTGATGGAGTCTGTTCGCAACAGTTTGACCCTGCCTTTGACAGTCAAGACCCGCAATGCTGCAGGGGTTTATCATGATGAAATTTTGGGGCTCTTAACCCTTGGTGAAAAGCGCTCTGAGCTCGAATACACGATTGAAGATCGGCAGCTCTTTCAGGGCATTGGCCAGCAATTGGCACTTACCCTGCACAGCTCTCAACTGGCTGAAGAAGTGGCCGAAAAAGAGGCCATGAAACAGACCCTACTCAAGGCCCGTGCGATTCAACGCTCCATGTTGCCACAAAATGAGCTTGAACTCGAAAAGTTTGAAATCACGGGTTGGTCGGAATCTGCTGATGAAACGGGTGGCGATTATTATGATTGGTATGACCTCGGTGCCGGCCGCTTTATGGTGGGTCTGGGCGATGTCACAGGCCACGGCATTGATGCCGCCATGATTGTGAGTATGGCCAAAAGCTGTCTGTATAACCAAGCCGAGAGCGACCCGGATGTGGCCAAGGTGATGGCGGCTCTCAACCGCACGATCAATGAAATAGCCAAATACACCGAGCGCAGCAACCGCAAGTTGATGTCGTTTATTTATTCTTACTTTGACTCTGAGACAATGACCTGCCAGATGGCCAGTGCCGGGCATTGGTTTCCCTATCACTACCGGGCCCGCACACAAGAACTGACCAGTTTTCCTGATTTTAAAGGGGCTTTCCCACTTGGGCAGCGCCCCCCCGATAAATTTAAATGTGAGTCCTATCAGATATCATTGGAGCCAGGAGATATTCTGCTCTATTACACCGATGGTTTGCAGGAAGCCGCCAATACCAAAGGTGAAGAATATGGGCATGAACGGCTAGAGAAGATGCTGCGCTGGTACCACGAATTAGAATCCCATGAATTGCGCGATCGCCTGCGTGAAGACTGGGAGCGCCATATCGCAGGCCAGGGCATGGACGACGATATGACACTGGTGGTGGTTAAAGTTAAAGATCTGTTGCAAGAAGCCTAAAATTTGGGGTTGCTTTACTTTCTGCTAAAGCGCTTTGAAATCAAGACTTTGGCATTTGAAATTTAAATTTCTGTTAATTGACGCATAAATCGTCTGTCTCAACTCTATACTGATCATAAGCATCAACTGAAAAGAGAAGATAAGCTATGTTTATCAATAATAAGTCCCTCGGTACCAATGGTTTGGATCCCATGAGCATTCTCAAAAAGAAACCAGCTGGAACCGTTGAAGGGGAACCTAAAAAAACCGCGCCGGATGGTGAGGGGAAGCAACCTCAAGAAAAATTAGATGTTTCTGAGACTAAAAAAGGTTCAGCCCAGTTGCTTTTTAAAGATGATCTTAAAGGTATGAGAGAGAATTGGGTCGCCTCTTCTAAATCAGGCAAACCAGTGAAAGAAATCTCAGAAGCTGTCAAAAATGGAAAAGCTTCTTCCGCGGCAATTCATGAATACATGAAAGCACAGGGCTATTCCAAGGCTCAAATGGCGAATGTCGCAGTTTTTCTCAAAGATGTAATGAATAATGGTACTGTTTCAGAAAGTAAAGACGCCAAGATTACTGGGCGTAATCTTGTAGATGTTATGAACGATGGCTTAAAAAACAAGGGTATTACTGAAGACCAGGTAAAATTATTGGCCAACGGAGATTTTTCTGCAGCAGCCTATTTGTCTTTAGTAAAAGATGGTCAAAGTATTGTTTAAGTTTGGCTAGATAGATCTCGACAATAAAAAACCACCTCCGGGTGGTTTTTTATTGTAATGGGCTTGGGCAAATCCCCTCAATCGCAGTATGATCAGGTTATAATCTGCTTTTGATCTGTTCAATCTGGAACTCAGCCCAGCGCACTCCCGTCACTGAAGCAGATACCCAGAAATGAGAAACTAAAGCTATGTTTGCCCGGCCTGGACGATTAAAACAATGTGCAATGGCGTTGGCCCTTTTGACAGGGCTCTCGGGCTGTGCCAATTTGCCTCCGGCGCTGATTCAACGGGTTGGTACGATTCTGGCCCAAAACAAAGTCAATTTGCAACAGGTCCGGATTGCATTTCTGAATCGCCTGCCCAGCGGTACCACGGTTCCGCTGGTCTCTTCCTCGCTACAGACCTTGCGCTTTAACACGGCTTTTAGTTTAGATGGCTCAGCTTTGGACCGAGAGAAACCACTCGAACAAAATTTGCCCTTTATTCAAAGTGGTGAACACTTGCTCGAACTCGAATTTAAAAAACTCAAAGAGTCCGTACGCATTCCCGTGGTGGTTCCTGAAAAAAGTGGCAATGATCCTTTAAATATTCTTGTGATCCTGGCTTTTAATTCAGAAGGCGATCAGATCAGCGAAGTTCAGGTGGGTTATGACCAAAACCGGGATCGGCAATTGGATTCTGACTCAGATATCTACCGCAGTGGCAACGGCAAAAATTACCTGCAAGAACGTCCCGATGGGTCTGTCAAAGAATGGCGATCCCAGCTATTGAATGAAAACGGCAGTCCTGTGATTTCTCCCAGTGAAAATGCACCGATTCCCCCAGGCACAGATAAATTGCAACCCGTAGGTACAGAGCCCGATCGGCCTTTGCCCCCCACCCAAGAAAAACCGCCAGGACCGATTGATGTGCCCCTGCCACCTGTTCCTCAGCCTTTGCCTTTGCCTGTACCTCCCGCCTGAAAATAGCATTAAGCGGGAATATCACCGAAGAGCTGTTTTTCTTCTTCCCAGAGCGATTTGATTGCCAGGAGCGCCTTTGAGCGTGTGCTGTAAATATCGAGCAAGGTCTCAAGGTGTTGTTCTTGTAAAACTTGTCTCCAAGCGGGGGGCAATTCACACCAAAAAGTGCGCAAATCTGATTCACAGGCCAATTCTTCGAGATGTAAGAGTGTGCGCAAGAGTTTGGGTGTGATCTGCTCCTGTTGGTGGAAAACAATCAAGAGATAGACCCGGGTCTTTTCAAAGAGCTGACTCAAGGCTTGCCAAATGCTTTCCAGACCTGAATCCTCTTCTGAGGCCAGGGTTAAGATCCAGACCTCGGGGGCAAAGGGATCGTTGCTGAGTTTGGGGTGCAAATTGAGGGTATGTGCCATTCCCATATTATAATCCATTTTAAGGGACTGTCTCCTCGGGGTCTAACTCGGGGTATAATAAGGGCAGACTAAACAGAAAGAACACACTTAACCATGTCAGAAAATGCCTTGGCCATGATCACTGTGCTCTTCCTGGCTTTGGCTGTGCCCCTGGTGATTGTTGTTATTTCAAGGGTCTTGGGCGGCAGTCACCCCGGCAGTGCCAGCAAATGGTTGCCTTATGAGTCAGGGATTATGCAAACGGTGGGCACCGCCGAAGATCGGGTCTCAATTAAATTTTATTTGACCGCCATCATTTTTATCATCTTTGACGTAGAAGCCGTTTTCCTCTACCCCTGGGCAGTGAATTTTAGACGCTTGGGTATGAACGGTCTGTTCGAAATGCTCTTGTTTCTGACTGTGCTCTTGGCCGGTTTTGTCTATATCTGGAAGAAAGGGGCTTTAAAATGGGATTAGAAGATTTTGCTGGTGAGGGCTATCTCACGACCCGTCTTGATGCTGTCTTGGATTGGGGCCGAAAAAACTCCCTCTGGCCTCTGCCTTTTGGTACGGCTTGTTGCGCAATTGAATTTATGAGCGTGATGTCTTCGGTCTTTGACTTCTCCCGTTTTGGCGCAGAAGTCGTGCGCTTTTCTCCCCGTCAGGCCGATCTCTTGGTCGTGGCTGGCACAATCAATTACAAACAGGCCCCGATTCTCAAACGGATCTACGAGCAAATGCCTGAACCCAAATGGGTGATTTCAATGGGGGCCTGTGCCTGTTCCGGTGGCTTTTACAATAATTATTGTACGGTTCAGGGCATTGATCAGATTGTGCCTGTGGACGTCTACGTGGCCGGTTGCCCACCACGTCCTGAGGCTGTCTTAGAGGCTTTGATGATGTTACAGGAACGCTTGCGCGAAGAAGAGGACGTCAAATCTCATCCGATTGGCGATGCGATTGAAGCCAAGCAGCGCCAGCCGATTTTTATCCAATAAATTCGGCATTGTTGTTGATTCCCGTCTAAATTCGGATCTGTGTTTCAGCTGTTTCGCGCAATAAAATCGGCAGAGATTGCTGTCGCCCTTGGTAAAATTCCTGCAGATTATAATGCAGGGGCAGGAGTGTCTCCTGGATCTGTCTTTGGGCGATTTCGACCGGAAAGCGTTGGCTTGAGAAGAGACGCAAAAAGAGTTTTCGGTTGAAGATCAGGCTTTCTTCGAGCAGACGCAGATCAAAGTCGGGCTTTTTTTTCAAAACCAGCCGGGCCAGTAGATCCCCGGCTTCGCTGTAGAAGGTATCGATCAAATTGGCATTCCAAAGTTGAATTTGCATGGCATTGTCGGGGGTCAGATACATGCCGTCAAAGAGCGTCCAGATCAGGGTTTCTTGCTGACTGATCGGGTAGCCTTGTTGGTATTTGCGGGCGGTGTCTTCAAAGCCTGCGCGGATCTGTTGCAAAACCGGATATCCCTCCAGCGGGGCCTCGCAAAAATGGGTGATCAGATCTCGGTAAGAAAGTCCTGAGGCACTTTCTAAGACCATCAAGGTCGGTTGCAGCAGCTTGTGGGTATAGTAAAGAAAGGCTGTAAACCAAGCAAAGACATGCATTCTGAGCCAATCTGAACGGGAGAGATCTTTGCTCGCCACGACAATTTCCATCAATTCGGGAATGCCATCCTCTGCGGGCGTATGGCCCGGCAGGCTGACCCAGGCGGTTTCAAGCCCAAATTGCTGGCGGTATGCGGGGGCTGCCATTTCTGCGTTGGGCAAAATTGTGGCATTGTGAAAGAGGATTTTGGTGTGTTGGCCATTTTCAATCACCGTGTTGATCCCATTCACAAACGATTCATAACTCTCACCTGGTAAGGCCAAGATCATGTCTGTATAGGCCACAATCCCTGCTTCGAGTGCGGCGGCTTGGACCTTGCGGTAGGCCTCCAGAGAGATATTCTCACGCTTGATGCTTTTGAGCGTATGGGGATCAACCGATTGCAGTGAAATGGCGGCATAGGTGGCCAAGCCTGCTTGGTGCAAAATGCGCTGAATTTCAATCACGCGCTCTGAGGCATTTTTGGCAGTCTGGTTTTGAAAACTCAGGGGAAAGCCGTATTGGGTTTTCATGCGGGCCACATAGTCGGCAATTTCGACATCCCGGCTGAGAATGCCAAAATTGGCGTCACAGGTGAAGACATTGCCGACTTTATTGCGGGCGATCCATTCAATCTCTGCAAAGACACGCTCCAGGGGAAAGCGGTAGACTTTGCTCTGAATCGCCGAGCCCCAATCACAAAAAGTGCAGGCAAACGGGCAGCCCCGATTGGTTTCGAGCAGGCCGATCCACTGACTGTTGTGGGCCAAAAGCGGTTCAAAGACCCCCGTTAGGTAGGGCGAGGGGAATTGGCTCAGGTCTGAGGCCCGTGGGGCCGGCGGCTGGTGGACAAACTGGCCGTCATGAAGGTAACTCACCCCGGCAATACCCTGCCAATTGCGCTCCGGGAAGCGTTCGAGAATTTCCAAAAAAGTCTGTTCCCCTGGCCCATGACAGCAGAGATCCACCTGGGGATGATTGCGCAAATAGTTTTCGGCTTGATCTGGCACCTGGGGGCCGCCGAAGACAATCAGAACGTTGGGATTGGCCTCTTTGAGGGCTTTTGCCAAAAGCAGTGAACGCCGCTCATTCCAAACATAGAGACTAAATCCAACAATCTGGGCCTGGGCAAACTGGGCCAAAGCCGCTTGGACATTCAGACGGTGGTAGACCAAGGGCAAAAATGTGTAGCGCTCTGGGTTTGGCGCTTTGGCCTGGACATAGGCTTGCAGCAGCCCGACCGAATAGGGGAAATAAAAACTGTCTCCGACTTGTTGGCTGATCTGGGCCAAGCCAATGCTGATCTGTGTATGTGCCATAGCTGATTATAGCCTGGATCCCCCCTGTTTCAGCAAGTCTGCAAGAGATTTATGGGAATTTGAACTTAATTGACTTTATCTAAGATTAAATATTCTTTAATCTAACCTTGGTTGTTGCTTAAGAATGTTTTGCGGCTTTGGGTCGAAATAAAGAGTATACAAATCAAGTGTTAAACATTCCGTGGAGGATTCCGAAAATGGCTGGAAGTATCAATTTTAGTAATGCTGAGTGGTTGGTCCGCTCTTTTGACCGCAACAACAACAAGGTCATGGACGAATTACAAGTCGATGGCAATATCAAAAACAAAGTAGACAGCGACAAAAATGGCGAGATCAGCACTTCTGAACTCAGCAACGCGATCAAAGCCGATGCGGTAGAAGTCCGTCAGGGCGTGATCCAAGAGAGCAAAGGTTTCCGCGTCTTCGTCGAAGGCCTCGAAACCCTCAAAAGCGTTAACGCCACCGCCAAAAATGGCGTTTCCAGTGCCCACGTTTGGGCCCCCACTGTTTACAGCGATGACAATTCCCGCGATCGCTACTACAAATTGCTCGACAGCAACCGCGCCTACGACGGTGCCATCGACAAGCTCGAAGGCTCTCTGCGCTCAATCAAAGACATGACCGCCAATGGCAATGATGCCACCACCCGCGGTATTCATATCCAGGCCAAAACCACCCTCAACAGCGCTGGCTGGCGCACCTGGACTGCACGTATGCAGCAGAGTGTGGTCAATACCCGCGATTGGTTCAGTGATTACAGCCCCCGCAGTGGTGGCGGTATGCGTCAAACCCGCGACCCCTTTAAAGACAATGCTGGTAGTGGCAATGCTGTTGGTACCGATCCGTTTAAACCCAAACCCGGCAGTGGCAACAGTGGTTCACCCAATGGTGTCGACCCTTTCAAACCCAAACCCGGCAACGGCAACAATGGTTCACCCAATGGTGTCGACCCCTTTAATCCCGGCAATGGCAACAATGTCGACAATAGTCAGCCTGTGATTCCCCAAGATCCCTATTATGATCGCCTCCAGCCCCATATTCATGAGCAGGAAATGATCAACACCAATCTGCAAGCTGCTTATGCCACCATGAACAACAGCCTCAAAGCAATTGAACAGCAGACCAACGATCTGCCCGATCTGCAGCAAAATATCCGGGGCACCGATGCCGCTATCAGCCGCGCTTTCAGCAATATTACTGCGATTGAAAACAGCCCTGAATCCGCCAATGCCGTGGGTTCGAAACTGCGGAAAGAGGCGGATGCCACTGATGCCCAGGCCACAGGTCGTACGACTCCCTTTGCTTTGACTGGTGCCGGTATCGGCGCAGTCGCCGGTGGTGCGATTGGTTTCTTCGCCGGTGGCAAAAATGTCAAAAACGCCGCCATTGGTGCAGGCATTGGGGCCGCTGCTGCCGCTGGTATTGGTGCTCTGATTGGTCACAGCAAAGACCAGGGCTTCAAAGATCAGGCCTCGGGTCTGCGCACCTTGGCTGACAAGGTCGAAAGCTACAACCCCCAGGCCGACAAAACCGCAGCCATGGCTGAAAACCAGAATTTGTATAACTCGCTGTTTGAAGCCCGCTCTGCCCGTGATATTGACCGTGCCCAAGTGGCCGATAAAAATATCGACGGCATCCGTGGCCGCGCAGCCAATATCGCCGACCGTTCAGGCGAGATTCTCCAGGCCTACCAGAAAAAATAGTTTGATTTGCCCCACCTTTGGGTGGGGTCTCCCTCCTCTTTATTAACACTTGTCACCGGGTTTAAATACCCGGTGTTTTTGTGTCTGTGGGCGGGTGAAACCTCTAAAAATATTCTTGATCATGGCTTGGGTGATGTTATAAAACTGTGGCATTGGGGTATAAAGCAGACAAGGATTCAGTGCGGTTAAATCATGAAAATGTGCTGATTCAACCCTCTTCTGGTTTTGCTGAAGCTTCTTTTGCAAAACCATGATACCAGTAAAAATGATCTTCATTTCTAAGATAAAGGTTAAGGACGGCTATCCATGACAGAGATTCAAGCAGGCAACAATTTTTCAGTTTCCACACGTTTTGTGCAGGAAGTGCATAAAGCGGCCTCAGATAGTACCGTTGATGCTAAAGAACTTGCGCGTTTGGTACAAGTTGCCTCCGAAGACACCTCTGGTTTGACTGACGCTGAAAAAAGTATGTTGAAGAGTCTTTTTACAGAAAAACTGGATACATCCGGTTTAAGCCCCGAAGAAAAAGCCTTGTTTGACCAAATTAGTGGTACGGATACCACCCAAGAGGTTGTAGATCAAAATATTCAGGCATTAAAAAGTGTCTCCGCCCATGAAAATGATCCCAATAGTCTGAATTTCTCCAAGCTGCAGTTGGTCACTGAGTCAAGGAGTATCTTGTCAAGAGCTTCATTTGGTTTATTTGGAGGAACAAATAAAGAGTCTCATAACATTGCTTTGTCAGATGGAAATATCCCCGCCATTTCCAATCCATCAGCAACAACAGGTATGACAGAACGCCGGGAAACGGATCGCAATAATTTAATCTCCATGATGGGTCCTTTGGAGCAAGAATTGACAGAAGGCTTGAAGCCAGATTCTGATGTACGTAAACGTTTGGGTGAGAGTTTGGGCTTGGATCCCAACAGTGCCGAAGTTACCGAAAAAATAGAAGCGTTATCTGAAAAAATTACTGCTTTTAAAGACGACCCGCAAAAAGAGGTGTGGACCTCTTCCGAAGACCTGACCACTTTGATGAATAGCTATGCAAAAAATCCCCCCACAGGCAATCCCCGTATCAATTCTGCTTATATGAGTTCGTTGATGGGAACCTACTGGAATGCCTGGGATTCCAGTTCACTGAAAACTGAGCAAAAGACCAATTTTCAAGAGGGTGCGATTCAAACTCCCCCCTCTGTTGAGGAAATCAATCAGACGCTCAAATCTGCTAACGATATGGCCGCTACCGATGCGCAGGCTGCTGTAGATAAAGCCAGTACCTTGATTGCCCAGTTGGATGCTTTGAAATCCAGTGATCCTGCTCTTTATGAGCAGCTCATGCGAGGCAAAGATGAAAGTGCTGTGGATCTGCTCCGGGCCCAGGTTTCTGATCTTAAACAGCATATGAGTACCGGGGGGGCGATGGGCCAAGCCCAGATGACCCAGTTAAACAATCTCTATGCCAATCTGCATCAAATGGGTAAAACGTTTGCCCCAGATGCTCCTCCTCCTGTCGTAGACAATTCAAGTGAAATTAAAATTTTGCAAGGGATGATAGATGACCCAATTACTCCTGAAGAAATAAAAACCCAAGCGCGTGAAAAAATTGCTAAACTCGAGTCGCAGGTTTCTTCAGCTCCCGTCACAGCGCCCAGTCAGCCGCAGCTGGATGCTATTCGTGCTACCCTGTCTGACGCCAAAAGTGCTGCCAGTATGGCCACTTTGTCAACGCAGGACTCTGCCAAGGCCCGCAGCAATATGGTTTTCGAACTGGAGCAAGCCGAGTCGACCTTGGCCAATATTTTGAGCCAGCATGGGCTCTCTGATACGGGCCGTGCCCAATTGCAGGCTCAACTGGATACCACTCGGGCAGCCCTGACACAGTTGAAGAATAATCAGGATGTCAAATTTGAAAATCCTGAGCAGCAGGCGTCCCTTAATAAAGTTTTGCAAAATCTGCAACAGTTGCGGCCTGCTCCGGTTGAACCACCCCCTCCTCCCCCTGTATCTGACAATACCCCAATTACGGGAGATCTCAGTATTGGTAATTTAGGTGTGGGCATGGGTGTGAACTCGCCGCTTTTCGGCGGATCTTTGACGGGGCCCACATTGCCTTCCACTTGGCAATTGGGGGGAGGAATTGACCTGGGAATGGCTTCAGACCCCTCATATTCATTTGCTCCCACAGCGCCTGAACCCTTGAATTTCTCTGCGGGGGTGCCTCCTTTGACCCTCAATCAGCCTTTCTCTGGCTCTCTGGGCTATTCAGGCGTTGGCGGATCTGGCTCATTGATGAGCAGTTCCAGTTACTTGAATTTGCCCTCTCTCTACTCTCCTTCTTTCGGCTATGGTGGTTTTTCAGGCGGCCTGGGAGGCTATGACCCCTTCTCTTCTTCGCTCTCTCTCCCCTCGCTGGGCTTGTCTCTTACTCCGCCCGTTCAGTCCGACTCTTCGAGCCCGACCGCGCCTCAGCAACCTCAGGCAACGGCTCCCCGCAACTCTCTCGCGAATGTCTTTCTAGAAGGTGTGGGTGAAAATCCGGCCAACCTCAAACCCCTTTCACCGGAAATGGAACAACGCCAAGCAAAGGCCCTTGAAACCATTGCTGAGATCGAAAAAACAGGTTCTTCTGAGGCAAAAGAGGCTGCTAAGCTTATGAAAGCGCTTGTGGCGAATCCAAATAGCCCGATTCAAATGCCGGATGGCAGTACAATAATGCCTCCTCCCGGTTCTTTTGAGTCAACGCTGTCGGTGCTGGAGACCTATACAGATCTGACAGCTAAGCCGCCTGCCGGAAAAGGTATTGCTGCTGCAGATGCAGAAGCAGTTTTCATCGTGGCTGCTAATGTTTTACGGGAGAATGGAACTCCTGCAGAGGTAGCTGACAGTGTTCGTTCGATTGCACAAGGCGGCTCAAAAGAGCAAATTACCGCGCAATTGCAGCAGTTTCGCAAGGGTCAAATTGAGCAAACTCAGCAAAATATCTCCTTGGATGCGACAAAACTAGGTAGTTCACAAATAGCCAATGACCTGGCCACAACTCTTCTTGGGCCCAACTTTAAGGATGATCCCAATTACCTGAGCAAACTCATACAACACCCGGATTTTCAAAAGAATTATGATGTGCAGATTGGACGTGCACAGGATGAGCTGTCGCTCTTAAACCAGCAAGCTACAGATTTGGTTGGTCAGGTACAGCGTTCAGGGTTGCCTGGGGCCAGGAATATGACCACAGTTGATCAGGCGATTGAGTTTCTGAAAAAAAATGGTACAACGGCTGAACATACTCAGCTACAAGTTCAGTTAGAAGCGGTGAATACGACAAAAGCCAAGCTTGAACCCCAAATTGCAGGGATTCGCCAGCTTGCTGCGGTGAGCAAGAATTACACGACCATGACGACAGAAATGGAAAGTGCTCTGACACAACTGCGCGCACTCCCGGATACCCCCGTGAATGCCACCCAGATTGCGATGGTTCAAGGAATTCTGGATGAGTTAAAAACAAAAGGTCAGCTCTCCCCTGCGAATGCCCGTCATTATGCTGACTTCAAAGTCGGCCGCCAGATGAATACTTTGGAAGCCGAATTAAACCGTGACAGTAGGCAAACGGGAGGCAGCCGACGTGAAATCATGCGGCTTTTTAATGATTTTCGGCAAGCGGGTACACCTGCAGAAAAAGATGCTGTGTTTACTCAGATCATTGATGGTCTGAAGGATGGTTCCATTATCGCCCCGAATGGATCGTTACAGGATGCCGCACTGGCAGCGCTGGGGTTGCCTGGGACAAATAATACCAATTTAACTCCTGCACAATTTCTTGAACGGATTCAAGCTTATAAACCCTCTCGCGTTATTGAAGCTACCATAGTGGAACATGGCATTGCAGCGGCAGGTAATGATCTTGCCCGTTACAATCTGACAGGTGAGCCCCCTATTGAGGAGATTGCTGACAGGCAGCAAACTTATGTGACCTCAGGGATGACAATGCGTACCGATCCTGAGAGTTTGCAGCGTGAAGCTGCCACCAATCCGATCGCTGGTTTCCTGGTCGCCTATAATCGGGCCACTGAAGATGTGCGGCAGCATAATTATAGTTTGCCAGAGGACCAACAGGCTGCAGCGTGGGCACAGACTGCATCTGAATATGCGGCTGCCAATAACATAATTAACACCATGGATGCCAATATTTCGGCCAGTATTGCTGAACTTTCTTTGGCCAACGATAATGTGATGGTTGCCAATGGCTATCCGCCTTTGAGTAGCAGTGTTGGGAGGAGCGGTTTAGACTCTCCCAAGATCAGTCAAAAAGCCCAAGAATTGGTCGATAAAGCGGATGAGCTGGCCACTAGGCTCTTGGCTCCTGTTCCCACTGTAAATGGGGAACAATTTTTAAGTGATTTGCTGAATGCATTTATTAAAAATATTCGTGATCTGGATCTCAAAACCCGTCAATTGGTTTTGCAACAATTGGCGCAAAAAATGGTCAACAATGCCATTACCCAGTTTTATAAAGACAAATTAGATGAAAATAACAAGCATCACCAAGAGTCTTTGCAGCTCATGCAGGAAAACTTTAAAGCTCAGATTACCCAAACGCTCGAAAGCAGCCTTGCTTCGCAGGCCAATTCCACTCAAGGTATTGCTGCCATGAGTGGTCAGGTGACGGGGGCAAATTTGTCAGGTGCCATGGATAAATTGGGTTCAACGAGTGCGATGGTCCAGCAGATGTTTGAGATCACCGACAAGATGTCTCCACCTCTATCGGATTCTCAAAAAATGCGCATTTTGAATCAAGTGAATCGTGTCATGGCTGCAGCAGGTACGCCGGATCTTCGGGATGACCAGATGGCGCTGAATGTGCTTAACAACGATTTGTCGGCCAACCGATTTAATCGATAAAGATCGTTAAAACAGAAAAGCCGGAGCGATTTAAGCTCCGGCTTTTTAGCGAGTAAAAAATTGATTAAAGCATGCCGCCAGGACGCACCCAATTGTAGAGAAAATCAGGAACAGCGTCACCCTTCTGAGTGTCAATCTGCTTGATGGCCTTGTGTAACATCCAACGGGCATCGGAATTGTCTTGGCCTTCTAATTTATTGACGCCTGAGTAAGCGGATGAAATCATGGTGCGTAAGGGGCCATAGGTATTGCCTACATTGCTTTTATCCCAGGCTTCTGAGCCTTTGCGGGCCAGGGCAGCAACAACCCGATCAGCATCCGCAGGGGAACGTTGATATATCTTTGTTAACTCGCCAATCCCGT
This sequence comes from Candidatus Sericytochromatia bacterium, assembly GCA_044356335.1. Classification (GTDB taxonomy): domain Bacteria; phylum Cyanobacteriota; class Sericytochromatia; order UBA7694; family UBA7694. The sequence goes on along the minus strand of JBIKWL010000015.1, from coordinate 4,266 downwards.
CCGGACCTTGTCCGGCCAGGCTGTCTAATTTAGATGTGGGTGTTTGGGTTTCTTGCAGGAGGTTACGCGCTTTGCCCAAAGTTGTGCCAAAAACAAGGCTGTTGGCAGGAGAATCGGCAGATTGAATAGTAATAGCGCGAATATTACTTTGGGTGAGTTCAGTGAGAAGATCCTGTTCTGCGCTGTCAATTTTGCCATCCTTGTTTATGGCGGTTTGGAGGGCCTTGGCATCAGCTTCTGTTAAGGAACCAGAATTGGTTTTTTTGATATTTTGCAGCGTTTGAAAAACATCATTGTTTAATCCGCTTACACGTCCGTCAATGCCTGTCATGATTGGGTTTTATTCCTTATTTGTTTAATTTTTTGCCAGAAAGCTTTCTTAACCTTTATATACCCTGATCTTGCTCCAAACATGCAGACCTGCAGCAAATTTTTCGAAAATCTTAAACATGCCGGTATACTGCAGAAGAAGTGCAATTCGGAGAATCCCATGTTAAAACCCCTGCAGTTGGTCTTGAGTCTGACTCTCTTTTGGGCCCAACCCCTGACTTCCTTGGCTCAGGCCCAAACGACTTTGCCGCCGTCTATTTTGGAGGCCGAGCCCAATCTGGCCTATTGGGCTGAATTACAACCGCTGCAAGAGTTGGTTTTGGCCCGCTGGCAAAAAGTACAGGCAGCAGGACTGCCTCAGGCGGCGGATCCCGAGATCAAAAAATTGCTAGCAGAAACAGGCAAAGCCCTGCAACAGAGTCCTGAAGGGGATGCGGTTTTGCTCAAAAAAACAGCGCAACAATTGCTGGAACTGCAAATCCGCCTGATGCCCAGTCGCAGCGTGGAGCTGCGGGGGGCGCTGGTGAATATGGACCTGATTCCCCCCGAGCCAGAGGCTTTGCGCAAGCGCATCAAACAGCTCAAAGCAGCCGGGTTTAATGCCCTTTTCCCTGAGGTTTTTCGCCGGGGTTTTGCGCTCTACCCCAACCGTTTGACCGAACAGGAGCCTCAATATGCGCGCAAAGGGGTCGACCCGCTCAAACATTTTGTCGAGATTTCCAAAGAAGAGGGCCTGATCGTGATTCCCTGGTTTTGGGTCTTTCGCATTCTCTCGCCCGATCTCGGTACCCGCAACCCGGTTTTGGAACATTTGCCCGCCCTGCGGGCCGAGCCGCTGGATGGCAAGGGCTATACCAGTTCCGATGAAAATGTCGAAAATGAGGCACGGGCGTTTATTTCACCCGCTTCGGAGGAATGGCGACAATTATTGACGGGCACCATGCTCGATCTGACTTCACGTTATGCGGTGCAGGGTCTGTTCTTGGACTATATCCGCTATGGCAATAACCAGATCGAAGACCAGCTCAGTCAAACCCGTTTTCAGCTTGATTATTTTCGCAAAGTGGGCCAATTTCCCCCGGCCCGGATTGACCCACTTTCACCGCTGCAGGGCGAGTGGCACCTCTGGCGCGAAGAGCAGGTCAACCGCATGGTCAGGGACTTGCGCTTGCAAATGGCCGAAAAAAACAGCCAATTGGCTTTGGGGGCTGCGGTCTTTCGCAACGAGGTCAATGCCCGCAATACCAAAATGCAAAATTGGCGGCATTGGAGCGACAATAATTGGTTGGATTTTGTCGCGCCGATGATGTATGCCCGTAGCGCAGAGGAATTGGATCTCTGGCTGGACTGGGAGAGCAATTGGGGCAAGCGGGCCGACCTGCTTTATCCGATTCTGGGGGCCCATCAGACCCAGCGCAAAACGGCGGAATTGTTTAACCAATTGGCTTTATTGCAGCAGCGTAATATTCCGGGGGTCTCGATTTTTGCTGTGCGCAATCTCAATGATGAGGTCTTGCGTTTGCTTAAGCTGGGGCCTTTTCGCACCCCCGCGACCGTGCCCCATGCCAATTTGCCCGCCGCCATTCGCCAACAATTGAGCGATTTGCGGGCTTGGCTGATGCTGCCTGCAGATGCCGAAAAAGGCCTGGCTTCTGCCCCCCGATACCCGCAATTGCAGGGCTTTGTCTATCATCTGGCGGGGGTGATTCAAAATTTAGAGGGGGCAACTTTTCGCAATGGCAAGGTGCGGGCCGAAGCCTTAAGCGAACAGATGCAACAATTACAAGAGCTGCAGGTCAATTTGGGCGAAGCAGTGCCGCTGGCTTTGCGCCAAGAACTGGCCTCTCGCTTGGACTATGCGGTCCATTTGAGCCGGATCTTTTTGCGCCACGAGCCTGCCCGTTTAAAATATTCTGCGCCGGGCTCTCCGCCCAGCACCGTTTTGCCTGAGGCCAAGGCTTTGCCGAGTGTTGGCATTCCAGAACTGAGTGCGCCTCCCGAACTCAACGGTATGCTCGATGAGGCTGTTTGGAACGAGGCGCGGCTTTTGCCTGCGCTGTTTTGGAGCAATGGCGCTGCCCGCAGTGAGGTTCCGACCGAGATCAAACTCGGTTACGATGCCCAAAACCTCTATTTGGCCTTTCGCAACCAAGAGCCGCGCATGGATCGCCTGCGCAGCAATGTGCGCGTGGATGGCTCTGAGCGGATCGTGGCAGAAGATGATACCTTGGAAATATTTTTAAGTACTGGCCCCGACCCCAAAAAATACGCCTATTTTGTGCTCAACCCGATCAATACCCGCTACCAAAAGACCTCCTGGGACAGTGCCTGGAAAGGGGCCTGGAGCAGTGCGACCCGCAAGACAGAACAGGCCTGGTTTGCCGAAGTGGCGATTCCCTGGTTGTCGCTGGGCACTAACACGGCCCCTGTGGGCACTCTGCGCTATGGCAATTTCTGCCGCAGGCGCCCGCAAGAAATTGTGCCTTACCACTGTTGGTCGTTTACTTTGGGCGGGGTGCATCGCCCAGATCGCTTTGGCAGCCTCAATTTAGAGTCCCGTCCCAAGCCTTCTCCAACGTCCTCTCCCCAGTCATAGCTCAAAAAAAAGGCCTTCTTTAAGCTTGGTATAAGAAATAACAAGTATTCATCTGGCTGAGCGATAATTTTGAAAGAAAAAGCAAGATTCGGGAGCGTATTCATGTCCGATTTTATCAGTGGTAAACAGCCCCCTTCTTTATCCCCTTTAAAATTGCCGCAAGCAGGCACACAACCACTTGCTCCGACGCTGGGTACGACCCCTGCTTTTTCTTTGCTCAAACCACCTGTGCAATTGTTTCTGCCCCTACCTACAGATAAACTGCCTGCACCCAGCAAAAGTGGCAATGCTTTGACTTCGTTTGCTTTTTCGGATGAACTCGAACAAACCATGGCTGTGGCTGTAACTGCCGCACAGCAAGAATGGGACAAAGGTGTCAAAGAAACCCCAGGCAAACCCAATCGCGGCAAAGAAGTCGATAAATACGCTGCTGCGGTGGGGGGAATTGTGGGCGAAACCTGGTGTGGTTATTTTCTCGGCTATTGTTACGACAAAGCCGGTATGCAAGACACCATCGCCTTGGCCTCAACCTACCGGGCCCAAAAATTCTTCTCGGAACCTGGCTCAGATCGGCTTTTCTTGGATATTGGCGAAACCTTTAATCCCACTCAGAGCAAATATACCTACAGCAATTTGCCGATTCAACCGGGAGATGTGGTGATCTTTAATGAAAAAGGCGACTCTCATTTGGGTATGGTCGAGTCGTATCATGCCCAGACCGGCAAGTTGGTTACAATAGAGGGCAACAGTGGGGGCGGAACCGCGAAAAAAGGTGATGGCAGTGATACCCAGGTGGTGCGTGACGGCAATTCTGTGGTGCGCAAGGTCTATGATCTCTCTTTAAAATACATCCGCGACAAAATCACGGCCTTTGGACGTCCTGCCCTGAAAGATTTTGTAAAATAGCCCCGAAAGAATTTATAAAAGCCCCGCTTGCAATGTTGATGACAAGCGGGGCTTTTTAGCAGAAAAGGGGGGCTTACTTTTTCTCGATTTGGATGGCTTTATCCAGATTTTTGTATTTTTCGTCCCAGGGAAAAGGGCCACAAATCTGAACTCTGGGTTTGGTGTCTTCGATGCTGCCAATGGTTCGGCTGCGTTCCTTTAAGCCACTTTCAAGGGCGCGAATGGCGGCTTCACAGGCCACTTGGCGGTTGGTCATGCTGCCCCAGCAATCGGTCATGCCCATCTCACGCTGGCGCATGATTTGTTTGATCTCGGCTTTCAGGGCGTTGATTTGGCCTTTGAGATCGGCATTTGAAAATTTATACGTCCAGCCTTTGCCATCGGGAGTCACTTTTTTCTCATTCAATTTGGAGAGCAGTTCTTTGGCCATTTTG
>JBIKWL010000253.1:0-4772 GCA_044356335.1 Candidatus Sericytochromatia bacterium | reverse complement strand
TGCACATCCAGATAGGGTTTTTGCCAGTGCAGCCCCCGGGTCTGCACACTTTGTTTGTACCAGGGGCGCTGCCTGGGATCGTAATCAGCGGGATAGCCCCCTTTGCCTGGATAGGCAAACATCAGGCCCTCTTTGAGCCCCGCAAAGACCCAACGCAAGAGGGTGCCTTCCCCAGTCACAATCTTCTGGCGCAATTGCGCGGGTGGCGGCACAGGCAAATTGCCCAATTGCCCGCGCAGAAAGAGGCGGCCCAAATCCATATGCAGGCGATTGAGTTTCTCCATTTTCCCACGCAGGGCGGTTATATCACTGCCAGGGGCCAATTTAAACACCGGCCAGGCCGTGCTGATCGCTTTGCCATAGCGGGGTGCAAAGCCAAAATCTGGGGGAGGCGCTTGGGCATAGTCCGCGTCCAGATACAGACGTTGGTCACTGCGCTCCCCCTGAAACAGGGCCTCAGTGACAATCGCCGACAGACTTTCCAGGGCCATCTCGGTCAGAAAAAACTGCCGGTCGAGCAAACGGCTGCGCTCTGCCACGGTTTCGAGAAAGCCCCCCAAACGCTGTTCGTGGGCCCGTGCTGCTAACATGGCCTGGCTGCGCAAGGCCAATAACCCCGCTGCACCGCTGAGCGAGAGAAAAACCAGCAGAGACAGCCCCAGCAGGGTGGCTTGCCGGTGTTGCCTCATTTGGCGGCGGGCCTTTTGCCAAAAACGATCTGGGCGCGCAAGCACCGCTTCACCCCGCAAATAGCGGCGCAGATCTTCGGCCAATTCGGCCACATCAGCATAGCGATGCTCTTTGCGCCGGGCAGTGGCTTTGTGAATAATTGCCTCCAATTCTGTGGCAATTTTGACACCCGCTTGGCTGTGTTCCAGCGGCTCTTTTTCGGCTTTGAGGATTTTTTTGAGGAGTTCGATCTGGCCCTTGGCTGTAAATGCAGGTTTGAGCGTCACCAATTCAAACAGGATCAGGCCCAGGGCAAAGAGATCGCTGCGGCCATCGAGCAAATCGTTTTTTCCGGCGGCCTGCTCAGGTGAAAGATAACGCGGCGTGCCCATGATTTGGCCCATTTGCGTGCGTTCGAGCGGGGGCGCATCGGCATCGGGATGAATCAACCTGACCACCTCGTCATCGAGCCGTGCTTCGGCCCCGCCCATAATTCGGGCAATGCCCCAGTCCATCACATAGACCTCGTGGTACATGCCCACCATGATATTGGCGGGCTTGAGATCGCGGTGAATCACCCCTTTAACATGGGCAAAATACAGGGCATCACAGACTTTGAGGAAATGCCTGAGCAAGGTATCGAGACTGTGATGGGGATCGGGCTTTTGACCGGCTTGGTATTGCTCGCGGGCTTCGCTGATCAGCTCTTTGAGGGTTTTGCCTTGAATCAGCTTCATCGAATAGGCAATTTGGCCTTCGGGACTGACTTCCAGGTTGTATACCGGAATAATGGCCGGGTGATCGAGTTGGGCAGTAATTTGCGCCTCGGCAAAAAAGCGACTCAAAACCTGCTGACTGACAGCCATATGCGGCAGAATTTTTTTGTATGCCACCTTGCGACGCAAATGCACATCTTGGGCCAGCAAAACCTCACCCATGGCCCCTTTGCCGACGGTACCCATAAAGGTATAGCGCTCAGGGGCCGGCGGCAAAATTGGGGAGGCGGGGTCCGCCACGCTGGCCGGCGGCAGGAGGTCTTCCAACTGGGTCAATTCAATCCAATCATCGCTGTGGGGGGGCTCAACATCCACGTTTGAACTCATTCTCCTTTGGAGAGGCACCAAGACGGTGTGAAGGCACAAAAATCTGGAAAATTATAACACAGCTGAAGCACGTTTTCAAAGCTGTCCGCCAGCAGACAAAACTCGCCAGTGGCCTTCATTTCCACCCCCAATTCCCGTTTGGCCCCGCGCATGCGCTGCCAAGAAAAAGTGGGAACGCGGATGCCGACCTGATCTGCGCTGATTTCGACAGGGGCCTTGGCCAAGTCTGTATTTGCCAGCATACGGGTAATTGCCAATTTTACCAAGTTCTGGCGCGAAACATGGCTCAAAAAAGGCAGATTGCGAGAGGCACGCAAATTGGCTTCGATCAGCAAAACTGCGCCTTGGTGGTAGAAAAACTGGAGATTAAACAAACCGTGGAGTTCAAACGACTTTGCCAATTTGAGGGCATAAGCCAAAGCCTGAGCACGGGTTTCAGGCGACAGCGATTGTGCCGGAAAGACATGTTGAGAATCACCTGAATGAATGCCCGAAGGTTCAATATTTTCGGAGAAAAGATAATACTCCAATTGTCCCAAACGGGCGATGCCGTCGAGTTCAAATTCTTTGGCCTCGGCCAAAAAGCGGTTCAACAAGGCCCCTTCTGTCCGCGGCAAAGGGCCATGGATCTGAAGCAAACCGCCCAATTTGTCCAATGCTTGGGCATTCTCAATCACCCGCATTCCACCTCCCCCCAAGACAAAAGCGGGGCGGTAGATCAGCGGGTAACCGACCTTTTCGCCAAACGCCAAGGCTTCAGCCAATGAAGTCACCTTCGACCAAGGGGCTTGGGGGATTTGCAGTTCATCCAGGGCCAAGGCAAAAGCCAGGCGATTTTCCGCCCGCAGAATCTGGCCAACGGGAGTCCCCCAAAAGGGCCAGTGCCGGGGCAAAACCTGTAATAAATTCTGAGGTCTTTGACCCCCAAGAGAGGCCACTATCCCCACGGGTCTGAGCGCAGCCATCACCGCATTCAGGCTTTCTGGCAGCAGCGGCTCAAAGATCAGGGCATCCGCCAAATCGCAATCAGTGCTCAGGGTTTCGGGATTTGAATTAAACAGGGCCACTTTGTACCCTTCTGATTGCAGGGCATAAATCGCGCTGACACAACAATAGTCGAATTCAACTGAGCTGCCAATGCCATAGGGCCCACTGCCCAGAATCAAGACCCAGGGGCCGGGCCCGAAGGTGTATTCAAGGGCCTGTCCACCGTAGAGATAGGCCGTCTGGGCCGGAAATTCCCCCGCCAGGGTGTCGATTTGGCGAAAGCCCCAGAAGCCGAGATGGCCCGTTTTGAGCTTGGGGGCCAATGTTTTAAAGGCCTGCAAAAACCAGGCAGAGATGCCTGTTAAGGCCTCGATGTCTGCCAAGGGCATACCCTGTTCAAGTGCCGAAAAGAGCGCCGACATGCGCAGATCTGTGGGACACGCCAATTCTTGCCGCAAGGCACTCATGGACCAATGGGGCAGATCCTGAGTTTGGGTTAGGGCCCAGGCTTTGGCAAAGGCAGAGGCAAAATCTTCTCCGATCCCCATGTTTTCACCTATGGATTTCATCTCGGGCCCCAAATGCCGATCAGCCCCCGGAAATTTGTCAAATTGCCAACGGGGAGCTTTGACCACGACATAGTCCAGAGCCGGTTCAAAAAAACAGGAGGTAACCCCTGTCAAAGGATTGGCAATGTCGGGCAATAACGCTCCCAATGCCAGTTGGGTGGCCACATACGCAATCGGATAACCCGTGGCTTTGGATGCCAGCGCAGAGCTGCGGCTCAAACGGGGGTTCAATTCGATCAGGCGAAAGACATCGCGTTTGGGGTCGTAGGCAAATTGCACATTACATTCCCCCACCAATTTCAGGGCTGCTACCAATTTCAGGGCTGCCGCCCGCAACTCAAAATAGACCTTGTCACTCAAGGTCATCGGCGGCGTGACGACATAGCTGTCCCCCGTGTGGATGCCCATCGGGTCAATATTTTCAGTGGCACAGACCACCAATTGATTGCCAGCGGCATCCGCCAAAACCTCAAATTCGATTTCTTGCAGGCCCCGGAGATCTTCTTCAAGCAACAGCGGTTCAGACCAAACCGCGTCCTGGTTCAGCAGATCTTTGAGAGCGGGATCTGCCAAGAGCGCTTCCAAATTGGGATAAAAAACCGCCCCTTGGCCTCCCAGAGCAAAACTCTGGCGCCTGAGCAAGGGAAATGTCTCCAATTGGCTTAAAGCAAGGCGATCAGAAACCAAATAGGTCTTGGGCACCGGCAAACCCAAATCCTGACAAAATCTGAAAAATTTGACGCGATCTTCACAGGTAGAAATGATCTCCAAGCAGGTCCCGAGCAGGGGGAGTGTGTTTAAAAGCCCCGCTTGATTGAGTTCCAAAGCCAAATTAAGGGCCGATTGACCGCCAAACCCTGCCAAAAACCCGATGGGGTTTTCACTGGTCAAAATAGTTTGAACCGAAGCCAGCGTCAGTGGCAAGGCAAAAACCCGGTCGGCAAAAACTTCATGCGTCTGCGCACTGGCCAGATTTGAATTTAAGACAAGGGTGCGATAGCCCTTTTCTTTGAGCGCTTTCAGGGCCTGTGCCCCTGCGTAGTCAAACTCACCAGCTTGGCCAATTTGAATCGGGCCAGATCCCAGCAATAAAACGGAATCAGGCATGCAGCACCTCTGCCAGAAAATCGTTAAGGATAAATTCGGTGTCTGTGGGCCCTGGGCAGCCCTCTGGATGAAATTGCACCCCCCGCCAGGGAAATTTGAGGTGTTTTAATCCTGCACAGCTGCCATCGTGAAGATGCTCAAACCAGGGCAGCCAATCGGGAGGCAAACTCTCCGCAACAATGGCATAGCCGTGATTCATGGCGGTAATATAACAGGCCCCGCTCAAACGATCTCGGCAGGGATGGTTTGAGCCCCGGTGGCCAAAAGGCAGGGGGGCAGTATCTGCTCCCGCAGCATGCGCCAGCAATTGTGCCCCCAGACATATTCCCAAAACGGG
>JBIKWL010000252.1:0-4842 GCA_044356335.1 Candidatus Sericytochromatia bacterium | reverse complement strand
CAACGATCCGCGTGTGACCGTGCAAGAGGCGGAGCAAATTGTGGCTGCCATGCAAGAAAAAGGCATTCCCCACGAATACCTGCTCTTTGAGGACGAAGGACACGGATTGGCAAAACCCCAAAACCGTTTCCGCTTTTACGCGGCGATGGAGCGCTTTTTGGAAGCCCATTTGGGTGGACGCAGCCAGAATTGACTCAGCGTTGATTCAGGCCGATTCGGCAAATTTGCCCAAGCTGTCGACTTTTTGTTGGTAGGCGCGCATTTTTTGGATATTGCGCAGATCTTCATCGCGGACCGACGATTTGAGCTCCGCCACTTCTTGGCGGAGTTCTTTGACCAGGGCTTCCATTTGCAGCAAACGCCATTCAAGCTCTTGCAATTGAGCGCTGCGGGAAGTGGGTGAAGGGTCTTCTATTTGCATACAAACCTATTCCTGCTGAGTGAACTGTCCCCTTGTTTTAGAGAGACGGGGCCTGCCTTTGAAAGTTCCTGAGAGAGACTATAATTTTGGGCTTGAATGCATTAAGATAGGGGTATGGAGAATCTCTCAGATCCCAATTTAAAACCCGAATCTGAATCCCCTCTGTATATTGAGCTGGATGATCCGCTGCCTCCGATCCAGCCCCTTCGACAGGGCTCCGGGGCCGACCTGCGAAGCAGCCCGGAAGGCAACCTTCAACAGGCTTCTGGGAGTGGCTTGCCAGAAAATCTTTCGCTCTTAGACACCCCTGTCCATTTTGCCCAACCCCCTTTTGCACAACCTTCTGAACCCCCAGAAAATGCCGAGCCGCCGGTGCTGGTGGTTTTGCGGCAGACACCGCCCTTGAAGTTGATTGCCTTGGTGGGCGCGTTGCTGGTGATTCTGCTGCTCTTTCCCCAGTTTTTGCTGATTCTGCGTGGGGCCTTTTTGGAGCTTCTGCTGCTGGTGAGGGCCTTGATGTTTCCCTTGGCAGCACTGGGTGTGGCGATTCTTCTCTTGCACCTGTTTTACTCACGCAGGCGTTGATGCTGCCTGTGCGCAGCCGGGCCCGTCAGATTTGCGTGCCCTGTGATGATGCGTCAGTCCGGCCCCTGGATACGCTTTCTCTGTCTGAGTTGGCGGCTTATCATCAGCGGGGCCTGCTGCTGTACCGGGCTTCATTCATGGCCGATAAAAGTCTTGCGAGTTCTGAATCTCAGCCCGCTCCCCCCTCGGGTGGTTATGCCTGGCTGGCAATCAAACGGGCCTGGGCCCAGGCCCTGCTCTCAGATTGCAATTATTGTGTGCACAATTGCCGGGTCAATCGCGTTGCTGGGGAGACCGGCTATTGTGGCCTGACAGAGCAGGCCCTGATCAGTGGCGAGTACCTGCATTATGGTGAAGAGGCAGCCGTAGGCACCACCCATGCGATCTTTTTCAGTGGCTGTACCCTGCATTGCCTGTTTTGCCACAATTGGCGCGAGACCTTTGACCTCTCTGCCGGAGCGGCGGTTGATGCCGCCCACTTGGCTGAGCAGATCCGCTTGCGCTGTGCGGATCCCGCTGTGCAGTCGATCAGCTTTATTGGTGGCACCCCTGAGCCCCATTTGCATACCCTGACGGCTTTGGCGGAGTTGTTGCCCGAGCAGCTGACGTTACCCTGGGTCTTTAACAGCAATGCGACCCTCTCTGCCACAGGTCTGGCTCTGATGGAGGGCCTGATCGACCTCTATTTGCCGGATTTTAAATTTGGCAATGATCGCTGTGCCTGGCAATTGGCCAAAATTGCCAGTTATAGCGCAACCCTGGAGGCCAATTTAAAGGCCTATCGGGCCCAATCTGCGGTTTTTTTGCCTACTGAGCGGATGTTGATTCGCCATTTGCTCATGCCGGGGCATCTCGATTGTTGCACCCTGCCTGTGCTTGAAAAAATCGCCGAATTATGTCCCGAAACGCCTGTCAACTTAATGGGTCAGTACCGGCCTTTTTACAAAGCCCGTGAGCGCCCCGAACTCAATTGCCGTCCGGCCAAAGCCGATTTAGACATGGCCCGTGCCCGGGCCCATGAACTGGGTTTAAGCTTGGTTTGATGCCTGTTGGTACCACTGTTTAAAACGCTCTGCCATCGCCGCTTCGGGGGTGGGGGTCATGGCATACATCTCAAAGACGGCCTGCTCAAAGTCTGTCTGGCTGCGGGTTTCACAAAAATCCCGCTTAAAATCCGCAATCACCTTGCCCAAAGCCGAGCCATTCAGGCCATAGGTTTTCATCAATTGACCACCGTTAAACAGGGCCTTGGCAAATTCATGTTTGCGGTGCTCTTCGGCATAGATCGCCAATTCCCCGAGTAAATTGACGCCGCCTGGCACATAAAAGTGATTGTGAATGCGAATCAGGTAAATGGATTTGTCTTCTTCAAAGCGAAATTCATTGAAGGTTTTGCCTGCGAGCCATTGCAAAAAGAGCTGGTAGGTTTGGCGCTTTTTATTGCGGGTGCGGTTGATATGGTTGAGTTCGTCGAGCTCAAAAATAGCTGAATTAAAATAGCGCGAAGAGGCCACAAATTCAAAGATCGCTTCGCGGTTTTTAAATCCCTGCAAAAAACGGGAATAATCATAGCCCAAAAAGGTGTAGATCGCGGCCGGATCTTTGCTGAGTGTGATTTTTTTGGCGCGGTAGCCCGACTCGGTGCGAATTTGGTAGCAGAGGCCGTCAAAACCAAATTTGAGCCCAAATTTATGTGCAATTCGGCCAATCAGATTGTTGAGATCGTTATAGGCGAAATAAAACAGAGCAGTTGCGTAATTCTCGACGGCGACAAAATTCAGGTCAACCTGAAAATTTTTATACTCAAATGAGAGCATATCCCCATTAAAATACTGTTCTCGGCTGCCAATTTGCCGAAAAAAGATTTCCAAATCGCGCCGATCGGGTTTGGGTTGGGCAACAACGAAGTCAATATCCCCAAAGGACTCTTTCTCGCTGTAAAACTGAAGCGGGGCGAATGGCGTTTTGAGAAAATTGCCCAAAAGCGCGATCAGCTCTTGCTCATAGCGCTCGTATTCGTCCCGTTTGAGCCTTTGGGTCTGGCTGATCGCGTTGCCACCCACAGGGAATTATTTGTTTTTGGCTTCGAAGTGAAAGGCAAAATCGCGGTTGGTTTGGCCGTCTCCGACGTGGCGAATCCGCACTTTGAGGGCCCCCATGCCTTTGACCGGGGGAATGGCGAGGTAGCCGCGAATTTCACCGCCGGGGGGCACATCTTGGGGCCAGAAGCCATGGGTTTGGATAAATTTTTCTGCGACAATGGCGCGCTCTTGTTCCATAAAATTGGGAGCGCCGCTGATAGTATTGGTATTCAGATAATGGTAATGGCGCCATTGGCGCATGAGTTCACCGGAGCTGAGGTATTCCACGGGTAGGCCGTTGAAGCTCACACTGAAACGCAGTTGAGAAGCGCCAATTTCACGGGGGCTGTTATTGGAGATGCTGACCTGAAAGACCTGGGTCTGCACAATGTTTTTATAGGCATAAGGAGAAAAGTCATCGCTGAGCTTGCCGCCACCATTGGGATGGAAGACTTTGGCCTGTTCTGGCTCGAGTACAGGGCGTACGCTGACTGTGATATCCCCCTGGGTTTCGCTCAGGGTTTCGTTTCCGCCGATAGACTGGTTGCTGGCCTGGCTGACGGGGGTCAAGCTGGTGGCTGCAGTGGCAGGCAAGGCTATCAAACAGGCGCTCAAGGCGAGAATCAATTTTTTCATGGGATCCCTCTCTTAGCATTTGGTGCAGATTGCGCTTATTATAATACAGCCGTTTCGGAGAATTCTAGCCATTATCTTTTTATTTCTCAGCTTCGCAAGTTTCACATTAACCTGTGCAAAAAGTCTGTCTTTGGCTATGCTGTTTTCAGGGTTCCCCCTAGAGATCAAAAATCGCAATCAAAAATCGCACTGAAAAGAGACCTTCCTGATGACCCCTGCTGAACCCCTGACACTCGAACAGGCCCAAAAGGCTGTGGATGACTGGATTCAAACCCTGGGTGTGCGCTATTTCTCTGAATTGACCAATCTCGCACAATTGGTGGAAGAAGTGGGAGAGTTGGCGCGGATTATCTCGCGGACCTATGGTGAGCAGAGCTTTAAAGCCTCCGATAAGGGCCATTCCCTCTCCGATGAAATGGCAGATGTGCTCTTTGTCTTGATCTGTTTGGCCAACCAGACGGGGGTCGATTTGACCCAGGCCCTGCGTGAGAATCTGGCCAAAAAGACCCTGCGCGATGGCGAGCGCCATCTCCAGAATCCCAAGCTGCAGTCATGAGCGGCTTTTCACTCTGGCAGACCCTGCCGTTGTGGTGGAAAACAGGCAGTGTTATCGGGCTTTTGGCAATGTTATTGAGTGCCTGCCCCCCCGCTCAAAAGGCCCAAAACAACCCAAACGACAAACCCCTGTCTTCGGCTTCGTCGGAATTTCCGCCGGGCTCAGATGCCGCGCTGCTGAGCTATGGCAAAGAGCTGCTCTTAAACACGCCCAAACATCTGGGGCCAGCGGCTGACAAGCCTGAATTGCGTTTGGCCAGCAGCAATATGAGCTGTGTCTCCTGCCATCTCAATGGAGGTAAAAGTCTAACGGCAATGGGCTTTGCAGGCATTGCCCAGCGTTATCCCCGCTATCGGGCCCTTGAAAACCGTACAATTACTCTCTCTGAGCGGAGCAACAGCTGTTTTGAACGCAGTCTCAATGGCAAAACGTTGCCGCAACGTGAAAGCGCTGCCCTCACGGCTTATCTGACCTGGCTCAGTGATGCCGCTCCCCAACCCGATAAACGTGCAGATTTGCAAGAGCCCCTGCTGCCCCCCATTCAATTCTTGGATCGGGCTGCC
>JBIKWL010000120.1:0-16474 GCA_044356335.1 Candidatus Sericytochromatia bacterium | reverse complement strand
CCGGGTTCGACCAACGTTTTTTCACGCTGAAAGCGCAAAAGGGGTTCAAAGATATTCAATACCACAGCTGACGATTCCCCGTCAGTGGTGTCTGCGGGGTCGAGGGTAACGGCATCTTTGGATTTACCAAAGACCACGTATTTATCTGGCTCTACTGGGGGCTTGATTTGACAGGCCACAAGCGAGAGCAGAGCGAGGCTGGCCAGGGTGGTACGCATCAGACGAATCATGCCTTGGGAATTCTGCCTTTTTGCTTGAATGGGTGCTATGATGGATGGGAATTATACCCTACCTTTCAGGCAATATCCAAGCATGTTCAGCAATGGTCGCAGGCAGCGTCGCAAAGAAGTTAAATTTGAAATCATCCCCATGATTGATGTGATGATGATTTTGGTTTTGTTCTTGGCAGTCATGGCCTTTTTACCCTCGGTTCAGAGCGCGATACAGACCAATTTGCCCAGCTCAGGCTCTCAAGACGCTGTCAGCATGGAGGACGTCATGCTCACGATCAATGCCTCGGGTTCCATCTTTGTGAATGAATCCTCAGTGACTCAATCCAGTTTGGTGGCTGAAGTTCAAAAAGCCCTCAAAGGCAATCCCAAGCGCAGAGTGGTCTTGGCTGCAGACAAAGTTTTGGCCTATGAATATGTTGTGCAAATGCTTTCTGCGCTCCGCAAAGCGGGCATCCGCAACGTGGCCTTGGCCACCGAAGCAGAGCCCGAAGGCTCGGGTGCTCAGGGCAACAGCCCCTAAGCTGAACGAACAAAAATTGACCCTTTCACAATCAAAGAGCCAACCGATTCGGTGGCTCTTTGAGTTGGATAAAATGGGTTCAAATGAGGCGTTTATCTGCTCGCATAATGGGTGAGTTTGTACACCCGTACGCGCTGATTGAGGTAGTACTTGAGATCGGGCAAGAGCTTGTTTAAGACAAATTCTGTTTTGCCGCCATAGATATTTAAAAAGAAGATTTGGCCATCCCCGCCCTCTTGGCTGAGGACCTGATAATTGACGATATCGTTTTGGTCTACATATTTGCGGAAAAACTCTTTGACATGTGTCATGACCAATTCGCGGTCACCTGCAGAAAACATATTCACTTCCATTGTGCCTACTGGGCGGCGAAAACCGTAAAGGGCTTCCGCTTGAGAGGCATTGGCAGGCAGGGCTGTGGGGGTTTGAATCAGGGGAGCTTGCTGAGCTGTTTTGGGATTACTGGCAGCTTGCAGGGCTGGAATACCACGGGGTGAGACAGCCAGGGGTGTCGGTGTTTGGCAAGCCACCAACAACAGAGACACAGAAATCAGAGACAAAATAGATGTATGCATGGCGTTAAATTCTCTCTTACGCAATTGATGTTAAAAAGGGTATCCGCGATTCAGCCCCATGACTTGTGTGATTTAAATAAAATAAGAAGAAACCTTATTTTTACTTTAACCTCAATTCAGTCCAAATCAACCCAGACAGAACGCGCTGACCAGCACTAATATGGTAGTCTAAAACAGACTGCAGAGAGGAAATCCCCGATGAAATCACCCCTTTTCAGACTGTCATTTACCAGATTGAGTCTTTCACTCCTCTTTGGGTTCAGCTTCACTTTTCAACCGATTGAAATTGGATGGGAAATGTCTGGTCACTCGTCTCACCTCTCATTCGGAATGCGGGCAGAGGCAGCAACCAGTTTGCGCGTGGTGGTTTTGCCCTTTCAAAATCTCACGGGCAAAAGTGAAGATCAATGGCTGGGCGAAAGTTTTGCTGAGAGCCTGACCATGGGCCTACTCAAAGTAGAGGCATTGCAAGTCATCGAACGCTCACAAATCGGCCAAATTCTGCGTGAACAGCAATTTGGCCAAACAGGGATGGTCGACGAAGGCAGCGCGCCACGTTTGGGGAAATTACTGGGGGCTGAGGTTGTGATCTTGGGCTCCTACCAAAAAGTGGGTGAGCAGATTCAGGCCAATGTGCGCTTTGTGCATTTGGAAACGGGCCAAGTCAATAAAAAATGGGCCACCCAGGTAGAAGGTGAGCTGAATCAACTTTTTGGCTTGCAAAAGCAATTGGCCCGCGAATTGATTGCACAAATGCAAATACCCACCACCGCAACAGACGTTAAAAATGTCGAAGCGGTTTTTAATGAAACAAAGTCCACTGAGGCCCACCGCTTTTATGTTGAAGGGCTAGGTAAATTGCGCAGGGGCAACAATCCCAAAGCCATTATCCGCGATTTTAAGGCGGCTCTTAACGAAGATCCCAATTATGCTTTGGCCTATGCAGGTTTAGCCGAAGTCCATGCCCATCTCTCTGCCGAACGCAAACGACTTTTGGTTTTGCCCCCGAACCAATCCATGGGTATACAGGGCCCCGGTGATGATGCCCTGGCCCAAGAATATGCCCAAAAAGCACTGAGTTTAAATCCCGACTTGGCCCAGGTTTGGCGGGCCTTGTCTTGGCTCGAACAAAATCAAGGTCATTTTGAGCGCGCGCTGGATCTCAGCAAAAAAGCCCTCTTGCTCAATCCCAGAGATTCCGATTCACTGAGTGCCTATATCAGCATTCGCATGATGCAGGGCAATATCCGTTCGGAAAAATTGCGCGAGGAACTCAAATCCTTGGGTGCCAATATGGACGATCCCTGGCTTAAATACGCCATGGCTGGCATGGCACTATTACAGGAGAGCTTTAAGAGCAAACCCAATTTTAAGTGGATCGAAGACCTGCTCAACGAAGCCGCACTGGCTTTGCCCGATTTGGGTTTTATTCCCCTGCTTCAAAGCACTATCCCGATCCGCATGGGAGATCATGCCCTAGCGCGCACCCTGCTCGAAAAAGCGATTCAATTGGGTTCAGACTCACCCGATTTGCTTTATACAGCGGCCTCTCTGTATAACTCTATCGCAGATTCGCACAGAGCGCTGGTTTTGGTTGATCAGGCTATCAAGCTCGACTCTGGCCATTTTGCTGCGCGCACGGAAAAAGCCAATATTCTTTCCTCATTGAACCGCGAAAGTGAAGCCGAGATCCTCTTTGGCGAATTGGAAAAAGAGCGCCCTGAAAGTACCATGTTGCAATTTTCTCGGGGTGTGCATTTTTTGCAATCAGGCAAAACAAATGCGTTGGCGCAACAGTACTTATCCCATGCCCTCAAACTTTGGGAGAAAGATCCCCAGGGCCTTAGCCGATCGTTGATTCTGAGCATGTTGGGAATAGCTTACATCACAGATAAACGTCTGGCCGAAGCCCGCAAAGTGTACGAAGAGCTGCGTTCAGATCCGGTTTATTACTCCCAAGCCTACGAATTTTTGGCGGGCATTTTGGCTGAGAGCGAAGACTATGCTGGTGCTCTGGAATCCTACAGCAATTTTTTAAAAATTATGCCAGAGATGGTCAATGAGCCACAAAATAAAAAGCTCTACAGTTGGTATTATCTGCTGCGGCAAAAAGAGTTAGAGCCTGAAAACAGTTTGATTCTCAACGATTTGGCCCAATTGGCAATACAATTTAAAAATTATCCATCGGCCCGCAAATTTTTGACTGAGGGCCTTGCAAAAATCCCAGAAAACCCCACTCTGCACTATAATCTCGGTTATTTAGAAATGGCTGAAGCCCGTTGGCCAGAAGCCAGCAGAGCATTGCAAAAAGCCATTGCACTTAAATCGGATTATCTCAAGGCTTGGTTTAATTTGGCTTTGGTCTACCAGGCGATGGGACAAAATTCCGAAGCCCGCTCAGCCCTGATGCGGGTACTGGAATTGGATGGCAGCCATTCAGAAGCCCGAGACTTGCTGCAAAAATGGGCAAAGCCCTGAAGATTGAGAAAGAAGCAATAGAGATGGAAAATGCCTTAATTTGGATCGGATGGATTGTCTCAGCGCTTTTATTGGCTCCGCTTGTATTGGGAACACCTTTGGTCAAAAAGACCCATTGGATTGCCAAAAAAGCCAAAATCAAAACCTGGGATCAAGCTCTGGAACAAGATCAAACGCTTGAAAGAGAAATCCGTGACTGGCTGGGCAGCCGCCGCCCAGATTTTGAAGCTTTGGGTTTTCAGTATGTGACCTCTGGAATTCTTGCTGATTTTACCCCCCAAGTTACGACCTATTTTGCGCTCTTTCGCCACCCAGAATCAGGTTTGGCAGGAACAGCCACTTGGATCTCCAGCCCGCAAAAACAGCTTCAATATGAAGAATTTTCGCAGTTATTCAGCGATGGATCTTCGCTCAACGTCAATAATTCGGTTGTCTCTCTCACTTGGCGTTTCCCTGAAAAAAAATTCTATCGTTTTCCCTGGCAAAAAGATCTCAAACGCCTGTTTGAGCTACACCAATACATTCACAAACAAAAATTAGACAACAAGCCAGGCCTTCCTGTGGCACCCGGCAAAGAACTTCAGACCGTTTCAGATTATATCGCCAAAGAGGGGCTGTCTTTGATTTCATCAGGCGCTTATCAAATTGGCAAAGATCCAAACCAACTTGTGCTGACTTGGGCTGGGGCCATCAATGCTGTCTGGGCCAATGCCTTTCCAGGTAAACAGCTCTTTGCCCGGCAAGAGTTGGGGCAAAGCCGCCAAATTGAAAAAGAATTGTCCAGATCGCAGCTTGGATAAGCAATGAGATGAATCAGCAGAACACGCCAATTGCTCAAACCTCGCTCAAATTTGAAACCGTTTTAGCACTGCTGCCTTGGGTTCCTGCTGGCCCTGTATTGGATCTGGGCACTGGGTCTGGAAAATGGGCCATGGCACTGGCTGACTATGGCTTTGATGTCACGGCTGTTGACTGTGACCCCGATAAAATTGCTGTTTTAAAACTACAAGTGCCCCAGATCAACTGGCTCGCGGCTGACATCCGATCTGACCTTTGGAGTCCAGATTTACACGGCCCAGATAAGCCACATGCGCTTTATGCTGCTCTGCTTTGCCTCAACCTCTTTCCTTTTTTGCCCAAATCAGAACATCTCACCCAACTCAGGCGTATCAAAGCAGCCCTGCGACCCGGTGGACTGTTGATTTTTTCTGGATTCAGCGACGAGGACCCTGGGGCGAATAAGTTAATGGCCAGCAGTCAGACCGGAGAGGTCATGCCCACGGGTACAATCAGCTTAGAAGAGCTCAGGCAGGTCTTTTCAGGCTGGGAGCCTTGGTTGGAATATGTAGGACCCTTGGCTGACGATCACCCGCCCCATGGGCCCCACCAACACGGTGTGGTGCAGGTGATTTACAAAAAACCTGAGACAGCTCAGACAGCCACCCATTGGCAAAAACTACCCACTCTTGGCGCCGGTCTTGGCTGGCGCCATGCCCTGTCCGATCTGCTTGAACAGGATGCTGTCGCTGATTTTATCGAGATTATGAGTGACGATTTTTTAGACCCCCAATGGGATCGTTTTTTACTTGCCCTCTCACAGCGCTTTGCTATCATCCCCCATGGGGTTGAATTATCGGTCGGGTCTTTGGAAGGAGCTGACTTGGCTTATTTGGAGCAGATCGCACGCATTGTTGCCCGCTGCGACAGCCCCTGGTGGAGTGACCACCTCTGTTATACCCAGACATCCCGTTTTAAGACCTGGTCCTTGAATCCATTGCCTTGCAGTGAAGAAGCCCTGGAATGGGTTGTCAAGAATGCCAAGCGGGCCATACAGGTGGTGGGCAAGCCACTGTTACTTGAAAATCCCGCTTATTATTGGCGCCCAGATTTGCCCTTTCAATTCTCAGATGCGGACTTTCTCAGCCGTGTGACCCAAAATGCAGATTGTGGGATTTTGCTGGATGTGGCCAATCTCTTCGGCAATGCCCACAATCTGGGGCTGGACCCCTATGCCTTTATCGACGCGCTGCCAGGAGAACGGGTGATCCAGATCCATTTGGCTGGCGGCCGTTTGCACCAAAATCTGCTTTTTGATACCCATGATCATGCCGTACACAGCGAAACCTGGAAATTGCTTGATTACGCTCTCAAACACTGTGGGATCAAGGCCATTTCGCTGGAACGCGACGATCATTACGAAGATTTGCAGTCCTTGGTGGGTGAAGTGGCTCAGGCCCGACACTTAATGGGGGTTCGTTCATGACTCTGGAAGCCTATCAAAATACCTGGTTGGCGCTGATGCTCGCTCCACAGGAGCGGGCGTCTATTTTGGCCGAGGGCCAAGTCGGTTTAAGTCCAGAAGAATTGAAGGCCTTGTCACAGGCCCCACAAGCTCGTCTAGAAGCCATTGCAGATGCCGTCCAAAGGGGCCGAATTTCAGTTTTGATCGCCTCTTTGCCTGCTTCTCTGCGGGTCTTTCTGCCCTCAGACCTAATTGAAATCCTGGCCAAGCGGTATGCCTATCGCTATCCCGCTGCAGTGGTATATCCACCTGCTCAGGGCATGTACAATTGGTTGACTTGGCTCGGTGAACAGCAGGAACTGAGAAATAATGCTCCGATACAAGACCTGATTGCCTATGAGCTGGGCCTGACCCAATTGGTTTTTTACCGCAAGCCCACTTCGACGCAGTTCAATCTCCAGCCTTCGACAGATTTCAGTCGTAACTGTGGCCCGAGACTCTCACCCCGCACGGGTTTGATTGTGGCCAGTTCCAATCTGGATCTTTTGCTGAAGGCCCTAGAAGCCGGACAGGTTGATGTGCATTTGGCCCAAGTCACGACATTGGAGCCCGAGTCAAAACCAGCCACTCAGCGGCAAGGCTGGCTGCTTGCGCGATGGGGCTCTCATGTAGAAAGGTTTGCCATCCATTGGAGTGTCTACGCCCTGCTTGGCAATTTAGATGGACAACTCAGCTGGGAGCAGGCTGTGGAAGCGACGATTTTAGAACACCCCGAACTGGTCGAGCAAACTGCAGCTTTAATGGCCTGGCAGGGCTGGTTTGAAACGAAACACTTTTTGGTCTGATGCTCAGGATTGCAAGGTTAAAAGCAAAAGTGCCAATAATTTACCGGAATTTTACCTCAGCCAGGCAATATTTGTGGTTTAGAAGGGTATGATATACAGAAGAGGCGATTCTGTCTTACTCATTCCAATTGTACCCATTTACAAGGAGATCCTGCATGAACTTTAAAGTCCCTTCTGGCGCTGGCTCAGCCGATTTTGGTGGAAAAATTCACAATCAAATCAACAAAATGCCCGATAAAAATGCCCACAAAGTGCCCATGCCCCCTTGTGAAGAACACGAAGATCATCACGCTCACAGCCAGATGGAAGAACATCACTCTGCTGGAGAAAAAATGGGAAAAGCCATGACCCCCGAACGGGTTCATCTCTGTATGGCACCCATCGATTCAGATGAGGGGCCTAAAATGTACCAATGTCGGGCCGAGATCGATGTTTATCCAGATAAATCACCCAGCCCCTTGCCCCCCAAAGTCAATCAATGTGCCTTTATTCCCGATGAGGGCTTGCCCCAACTCAAGCCCAAACGTCCATTGCCCCCGGGTATTTATGGCTGCCGAGCCGAAGGAAAACCAGATCTCAAACCCCTTCAGCCCAAAGAGCCTGGTATTTATCAATGTACTGCCAAAATTGTTCCTGGCAAGCGCCCACCAGACCAGGGCATTTACCAATGCTCTTTTCAATTGCCTGGGCCTGAAAGCAAAAATCCACCGGGTATCTATGCCTGTTCATTTAAGCGCGAAGATTAATCAAGCAGCGTTTGAACCCAGACTGGCGTCAGCCGTCTAAATTCAATCCAAAAAGCCCCCAACTATTTGGGGGCTTTTCTCTTGAGGCTTAATTGAGCGATTTAATCGACAAAATCTTCGACACGGATAATGCTGTAAATCTCCTGGGTGGTTTCCAGTTGGCGTATTTGAGCGATTGCCTGCCTGAGCTTTTGATCAGAGACAGGGTGGGTGATAAACACCAACTCTGCATTGCCGGGATCTGCTTTGCGCTGCAAAAGGGTGTGAACAGAAATATCTTCTTTGCCCAAGAGCGTGCCAATTTGGCCCAATACCCCAGATTTATCTTCGGTTAATACCCGCACATAATAGCGGTTGACAACACTGTCGGGGGGGCCCAGATTAACGGGATCGCCCAAATGATTCGAGGCCATCAGGGTATTGGGGGGATTTTCCAATTCGGTGGCGATATTGATAATATCACTGACGACAGCGCTGGCCGTGGGCATCGAGCCTGCGCCTTGACCATAAAACATAATATCGCCAGCAGCATCCCCTTTGATCAGGATTGCGTTGTAGACGCCATTGACCGATGCCAAGGGGTGATCTACGGGAATCATGGTGGGGCTGACACGGGCTTGAAAATGGCCATTTTCTTGTTTGGCAATGGCCAATAATTTGATGACATAGCCAAATTGTTTGGCATAAGCAATGTCTTGGCTGGCAATGCGAGAAATGCCCACCCGGTGAATCTGTTTGAGCTGTATGGGCTGTTCAAAGACCAGCGATGAGAGAATCGCCAGTTTGTAGACCGCATCATACCCTTCGATATCGTCGGTGGGGTCGGCTTCGGCGTATCCTTTGGCCTGGGCTTCTGCCAAGACTTCTTGAAACTCCCGGCCCTCGTCGGTCATGGCCGAGAGTATATAATTGGTGGTGCCGTTGATAATACCATGCAGAGACAGCAATTGATTGGCCACCAGGCTGCGTTTGAGGGTTTGTATGATCGGCAGGCCCCCAGCGACAGAAGCTTCAATATATAACGAGACCTCGTTTTCACTGGCTGCTTCAAATAATTCTTGGCCATGGCGCGCTATCAGGGCTTTATTGGCAGTCACCACATGTTTCCCAGATCCAATCGCTTGAAGCAAATACTCCCTGGCAGGATCAATGCCGCCCATGACCTCAACAATAATTTGAATTTCTTCATCTTCGAGGATTTCAGCGGGATCCGTGGTGAACAGATCGGGGTCAATCCCTGTTGGTCGAATACGATCCCGATCACGCACCAGAATTTTTGCCAATTCCAAGCGATAGCCAGAACGGCGGGCGTATTCATTCACTTTTTCAGTCAACAGGCGTGCCACACCACTTCCGACTGTTCCACAGCCCAATAATCCAATTTTTACTGTTTGCATCTTATTTTCCTTTGTATTCCACGTTCAAGGTATTGACCAATTTATTCACACCTTCATCTGAGACCCGGTACTTGCCACCCAGGTGCTCCCCTTTGGGCCCCACCTCTTCGAGTACCTTGCCGCCACTCCAATCGTATGAGGTGGGGCTAAATGTCATCTGAATCTGGTATTTCCCTGGTTTGAGCGGTTTAAGCGGTTTGATTTTGACAGAAAAGGCCTGGGCCATTACGCTGCCAAACTCTTGTACCAAAATAGCTTTACTGTAATTGCCAGCAAAAGCTGGGTCAATCAGGGCCACTAAAATTTGGGACTGATCAGGCAAATTGCTGCGGCCTTTGACTTCCCAGCCAATCGCTGTTGGGCTGACTTCGGCCTCCAAGGTATAATCTTTGCCGCTGGAGGTGGTGCAGGCCATTAACAACAGGGCCAAAGTCCATTTGAAACCCGCTTTCATTGGCCAGAAGCCTCCACATCAATGCGTTGGTCACTGCCGACATTCATTTCAATATACACCTTTCCCTCCATCAGCATTTCTTTGGCGCGGGTTTTTACATCGAGTTTATTCGCTTCAAAATAGGTTTTGCGGCTGGTAAGTACCCGCGATCGGGTGCTGCTCTTTAAACTCTCTTCCTGTTTACTCCAGAACATTTCGTCTGTTTCAACCACATCGCCCCCGTCGCTGATAATTTTGACTTTGTCATACATCATCAGGTTTTCCAGAGAATAATCGTATTCAGCGCGTTCAGCTTCCCAGCGCAAATTGCGTGGCCGTGGCGCACCACCGCCCATTAACTCAGACGAGAACTCTCCTTCCCAGTCTTTGAGATTGTAAAATTCGCCATGGGGCTTTTTTTTGCCTTGAAAAAAAACGTAGCGGTTGTCGCGGCTTACTTCAATTTGATCGGCAAAGATACTAAAAAATGGTGTCCCATTTTTGCGCCCGCGCAATTCTACATTAAAAAAACGGATGCCGATTTGGTCATCTGGCCGGGGTTTACTCACTGGCGCAGCGGGATTGTGGGCCCCCAAACTCCAAAAACCATAACCCAAGCCGAGAATCAAACCCAAGCCCAAAAGGGGCGGAAGAGTCGGCCGAACAGCGCCCCAGAGGCGAGAGAGGGCTGAATTTTTTCGTTTTGGTTTCTGCGGAGCAGAGAGCGGCGCCGTACTCATAACGTTGCTGAAGCCTGGGTAAGAAAGGTCAGACAGGTATCACCATATCGGCGGGTTTCTTCCCATTCCCAATGTTTAAGCTTGAGATGTTCCATATCACGGTTTTTGCGGTGTTCAAGACAGAGCCGGGTTTTGCCACTTCCCCAGACCTGAATAGTTTGGTCGAGCACTTCCAATAGCGGCAAATAGACCCCACTGGCATAAGGTGGGTCGATAAAGACCAAATCGGCTTTGGGTTTGGCTCTGCGTAAAAATACCAAGACATCTGCTGGAATGACTTGGGTCCGATCTTGGGCTTCGTATTTTTCCAAATTTTGGCGAATCAGACCTGCCGAACGGCGGTTTTTTTCAACAAACCAGACTTCCGAAGCCCCCCGGCTGAGGGCTTCCATGCCCATGATACCGCTGCCTGCACAGAGATCCCAAAAGACAGCGCCAGGCAAATCCGCTCCCATGATCTGAAACAGGGCCTCGCGTACTTTTGAAGAGGTAGGACGCAAATCAGGGGACTCTAACCATTTAACTGAGCGGTTGCGCCACTCACCGCCGAGAATTCTCAGCATTGTTTTATTGTACCTTCATATCAAAGACCCGAAAGAGAAAGGCAAAGGTATCGGCCTGCCCTTCGAGATATTTGCTGATCGGTTTACCTGCACCGTGTCCGGCTTTGGTTTCGACCCGCAATAGCACTGGGTTTTTGCCCTCAGAGGCCGCTTGTAAGGCCGCTGTAAATTTATAGGCATGGGCCGAAACCACGCGGTCATCGTGATCGGCTGTGGTAATTAAGACCGCAGGATGGGCCTGGGGTTTATGAATGCGGTGCAGGGGCGAATAGGCCGAGAGAAAGCGAAAGTGGGAGGGATTTTCAATTGCATTGCCATACTCTCCGACCCAATAGCGCCCCACAGTAAAGAGATGGTAGCGCAGCATATCCAATACAGGCACCTGACAGATAGCTGCGCCAAACAAATCGGGTCGCTGTAACAGCGTTGCACCGACAAGCAGTCCGCCATTGCTACCGCCTTGGATCGCCAATTTGGCAGGGCTGGTGTAACCTGCTTGAATCAACCACTCTGAAGTGGCGATTAAATCGTCAAAGACATTTTGCTTTTTTTCCAACATCCCGGCTTGGTGCCATTCTTCGCCATATTCACCGCCACCGCGCAAATTGACCACAGCATAAATGCCTCCCCGCTCCAACCAAAATAGTTCTGGAGCAGAAAAAGAGGGGGTCAAAGAGACGTTAAAACCGCCATAACCGTAAAGTAATAAAGGATTCTTGCCATCTAATTTGACGTCTTTGCGGTGGGTCAAAAAGACCGGTACACGCGTGCCATCCTTCGAGGGCACAAAGACTTGGGTGGTGGTATAAGGACTAGCATCAAACTGGATTTCGGGTTTGTGTAAGATACTGAGTTGACGGGTCTGCAGATTATAACGATAGCTGGTGCGGGGAAAAAGATAAGAAGTCAAACCGAAGAGCATTTCAGTATCACTGCGCTCGCCGGTCAAGCCCGAAAGAGAACCCAATACAGGCAACGGAATTTCATGATCAAATTTTCCCTGGGCCGAATAAACACGTATCCGATAATGGGCATCGTGTAGCCAACCTGTGACCAATTGTTGGTTGATAAAGTTGGCAAAACTGAGCACATCGGCCTGCTGTGGAATGATCTCTTGCCAATGTGCGCGTTGCGGCTGTTTCAAGTCAATTGCAATTACCCGTTTGCGCGGGGCATTTAAATCGGTTTCCAAATAAAAGCGTGTGCCTTGATTGTCGATCACACTGTAATGGGCATCAGCCTGATCCAAGAGTTGCACGACGGGCCCATTGCTTTGTAAATCTTTGTAATAGAGCCGGTTTTCAGGCTGGGTACCTTTGTGGCCATAGAGCAGCAAATACCTGCCATCTTCAGTCATAGCCGGATAAAAGTCCCAATCTGGGAGATCTGGTCTGGCAAAAACCTCTGTATCGGTTTTGGGATCGCTGCCGAGTTGATGCCAATAGACCTTGTTATTCAGGTATTGCTCTTTGGCTGGCACCGTACCCGGTTTGGGATAGCGGTTATAATAAAAACCGCTTTTGTCGTGTTTCCAGGCGATGCCAGAAAACTTGAGGTCGGTCAGGGTTTCTGGAAAGTCTTTGCCTGTTTGCACATCCCGGATTTTGACCTCTTGCCAATCACTGCCACTGCGGGAAATGGCATATGCCATCAAGGAGCCATCTTTGCTGAAATGGGTATTTGAGATAGCGACAGTGCCGTCTTTGCTAAGCGTATTGGGATCCAACAAAAGCCGCGCTGGGGCATCAAGATGGTCTTGAAGATAGAGTACAGATTGGTTTTGCAGGCCGTTGTTTTTCCAAAGTGCGTAGCGTTTGCCGGCTTTAAATGGAACACCTGTGCGGGGGTAATTCTGAAGGGTTTCCAGGCGTTTGAAAATCAAATCACGGTCAGGTACTGCCTTTAAATAATCTTGTGTCAGGCGGTTTTGGGCTTCGACCCAGGTTTCGGTTTCTGGGAGTGAGGGGTCTTCTAGCCAGCGGTAAGGATCGGCCACCGAGGTGCCATGATAATTTTCGACCAGGGCCTCGCGCCGAGCCTGAGGATAATTCCAGGAGTTGGCTTGTACGGGCAGACTTACGCTGAATAACCAAGTGGCTAAAAAACAGACCTTACCAGAGAAACAGATTTTACCAAACATGAAAAGAAACCTCTCCATCGGATTCAGGCAAATCACCCGGACGGGGCTTGCGTCTGAAAAAGCCTTCCAATCCTGGCTGAAAACCCAGTTTTTCAAAAAATAACTCATTGCCAGGCTGGGCACCAAAGAATAAACTTGTGGGTGCGTGCTCCCAGGCCAACTTCATCAATTCCTGTCCGACTCCCCCACCTTGAAAATCTGGATGAACCAATATTTCGGGCAGGGTGCTAAAAAAATAACCATCGCTCAGAATCCGCACACAGCCCACCAATTGTCCTTCAAATCTCGCTGTGATATTCAAGGTGTTTTGTAGGGCTCTGGCCGTGCGCAAACGGTCATAACTCCCCGGCCAGACAGTTTGGGCCAAAGCCAAAAAATCATCGGTACTCAAATGTTCATCGTCGGCAATATAGGTGATGGGCATACTACAGTTTAGTATAAAAAGCAGATTATCGGCGGCGATCTTGCCATCACTGTGATCGCACACGCATTTTAGGTGTCCGGATTCTCACAGTTTCAGTGTGCCCGATAATCCTTTACATAAGTTTACATTCTGTTTGAATAGAGATATCCCTCCGCAAGGAAGGAAAAAGGCAAACCCGTCGCGAGGCGGGGACGCAAAGCCACGGGACTCACGCAGTCAGCCGGGTTGCCCAAAACCAAAACTGAGGAGAATCAAGACCATGAACGTTTTATCTTTGTCCAAATCGGCCTTATGTGTAAGTTTAAGTCTTTTGCTGTTGACCAGTTGTAGCCCTGAAAGCCTCACCGCTGTCAGCGGCCTTTTATCAAAAATGCAAGCTCAACAATCAGAACAACGAGGCGTGGTGGATCCCAATGTCAAGGGGCAAAAAAAACAGCCTTTTGCTGACAATACCCTCCAAACAGAGACCCGGACTGAAGCGGAACTCAAGGGAGCATCAACTGAGCACTCACCGCTTCAGGTAATCGACCCCAATGTCAAGGATCAGCAAGATAACAAGCCACTTGCTGAAAACACCCTGCAAACAGAGACCCGGACTGAAGCGGAACTCAAGGGAGAATTAAGATATCCATCACAACCACCCAGTCTCATGGTTCAAACAAACCCTGAAAAACAAAGTAAATTCGGATTAGCTGAACCACCGCCTGAGCAAGCAACAGGTCATGGCTGCCTGCAAGCCTTGATTCGCGTGCGGTTTGGGCAGTTTGAACTCAATCCCAGCGCTCAAGCCAAAGCCTGGAAAGGCCGCCTGGAAACCAGCCAGGGCAGATTTATTCAACTTAACAAAATCCAATTTGAATCACAAGATCAGCTGGAACTCAGCGCAGATCAGCGTTTGATCTCTTTTCAGACACTAACCCAGCCCCATTATGATGGCTTTGGTACTCTCTTACAGGTTCCTGCGGGGAGCCCCTTGCCCAACCTCAGATTGATCACTGAATTTGGAGTGAAAACCCTGACATTTAAAGAACTCCACCATCTGAATGCTGTGAAATCGGTAGATATCACCGGCAACCGTATTCAGATTCTTGCTGAATTGCTGCCTCCCCAAACCGGGGCCTGTAGCAATACCAGCCTGGAGTTGCCGGACCTCAAATTTCCAGGTGAAAACACCGAAGTCAATGAGGATACCGCCGCCCCCACGCCAGTTGAAATGCCTCAGATCCAGGATAGCGCAGAGGCACGGGCTGAAACAGTCGCCCAGTTCTAATTCTTGATCTGTTGTCAGGCCGGAGCTGAGCAGCTCCGGTTTTTTTCGACTGCAGATTGAAATTCACCCGCCTATCAAAATAAAATCTTTACGACAATTTAACTTCAGCTTTCTGGACTTAACCAGATAAACATAGGGACAGGGTTTTAATCTTTTCAAACCAAAAGGATGGCAGTCATGGCCAATTTGCAAGTTTCCCCCGCGACATCTGTGGTTGCGCTTCAAAATCCCACAAACAAACAACAATACAAGCAACCGGAACTGCAAATCGCCAGTACCAGCCTCAATCAAAACAACATGGTGGTCAAATTTAACCGTCCGATGGGGATGGAAGAAGCCGTCAGTAAACTTTTTCCAGATGCCACTGCGATCCGCGATATCCCCCCCGCCTTTCAGATTTCAGGGGGTGGCAATCAAACGGTAGAAGTAACGACCGCCAAAGGCAAAGTTTACCAAGTCCATATTCCACCTCGGGGTTGTTTTGGCCCACCTTCCAATTCAGTAACTGTCACAGATATGACTCAGCAAAAACCCAGTTTGCCCCTCGATCGGGTTCAGTTGCTTCATCCCTCTAAACTCAAACCCATATCTCAATTGATCCAACCCCTGGTTCGCAATCCCAATGCCGATCTCACCCTCAAAGAAATCGTCAACGGCAATCCTTGGTTTACCTATCAATTTGACCAGCCCGTAGTCAGCCTGAAAGACCTTTTGCCGCTGATCTCGCCAAGTGCCAAATTTGTAGGCGAAGAAAAGACAGCCAAAGGCACAAGCCTCACTTATCTTAATGGGAAAGGCAATCAGGAAACGCTTTACCTCAAACAGGGTTCTACCCAGGTTGAGCAGCACATCTACCGCGATCCGTCACTGCCGGGAATGGGCCTGCTTGTGAATGAGTCGGAAGTACCTGGCGGAAGCCATCGGATTGCTGAATTTAACAAACGTCTCAAGGATTAAGCCTGCTCTACCTTCTCCAACCAGGTATGAAAACTAAACAGGTGATTTTTCCAGAGTTTGTCATTGATACGAAATGTAGGCTCTTGGCTTAAAAAAGTTGCGAGTGCTTCTTGGGGGCCAGGGCCAAAATTGCGAAATACGGGATTTCCGTTGAGATTGGTATCTTCAAGCACCAAATAATCGCCAAGCTCCAAATAGGGGCTATAGGCAGCTAATTCTTGACTGACATGTTCAGCTGAATGATCTGAATCCAAAGAAAACAGCCGAGGGCCAGAGGGCAAAAGGGCTGCAACTTGTGCTACCAATGTGGCGTCGGTTGAATTTCCTTGCAAAAGCTGAATGCGTGGATGGCTGAGGAGTTGGGCTTCAGGGCTGAGTAACAGATCAATCCCTATCACCTTGGCCCCGGAATCTGCACCCTGTAAATCCAAGAGCTGGGCAAAATAGAGCAAAGACCCACCCCCGGCCACCCCTGTTTGCACTATCACCTTGGGACGCAATTCAAAAATCAGCGCTTGATAAACCATCAAATCAAAGGGACATTGTTTGATTTGAAAGCCTTGCCAGTGATTCTGGTCCCAGCCCAAATGGTGATAATAAAACTGGTGAAAGGCGTCGATGAGGTATTTTTCAGAAGAAGACGTCATTCCCGGTTCATTCTGATTCAATGGGTCAAGCTGTGGCTGAGGCTGTTTAAATAAGTTTGAAAGGCGTTACGCTCTGATTCGGTCACCAATTGTCCTTGGAGAAATTGAATCACCTCATTTAAAGCCGACTGATTGCCTGTCTGCAGAACGTGTAAATAGCGCTCAGCAAGCAGCACCAGGAAATAGCCAAAATTGCTTTCTCTTTCACCGTGAACAACTGGATGCGATGCAATCATGTGTTCAAGTAAAGCCAAGGTCTTTTGC
>JBIKWL010000251.1:0-4859 GCA_044356335.1 Candidatus Sericytochromatia bacterium | reverse complement strand
TGTATTCCAGTATTTACAAGCCTTGCGAATTTTTCAGGGGTTACACAAACAGGAGGTGCCTACAGAAAATATTTCCCTCGATGATTTCATGCGGCTTTGTGCCTCATGATTTCTCCGAAACTACAGCAAGCACTGAAATGGCGCGAAGACCATCGATCTCCGGTCGATAAGCAATTTTTTCACTCATTAGCCAAATCTCACTATCCGCAAATTACAATCCGAGTTTTTGCACCAAAGGCACAATCAGGCTGTGGGTTAGGCCTGCCAAGCTGCGCCAGGGAAGCTGTTGGGCCAACGGCAGGTGTTTGTAGTAGACCAAATTATACTCCAGAGCGGGTTCACAGCCACGCAGGGTTTTAAAGCGTGCCACCCCTGAGCTGTGGTTGAGAATCCAGCCCCGTTGGGCTGCCTCCTGAAAGAGGCGCACAGTGATCAGGCGGTAGAGCCCTGTTTTTTGGGGCAGGGCCGTGTCGTAACCCACCAGCGGTGTGGTAAACACCCCATCGCGTTCAAAAAAGCCCAATACGCCATCGATACGGCCATCGATTTCGAGGGCTGCCAATTGCAGCCAGCCTTTGTGCAGGCATTCGCGCAAAAAGGCCTCGTTAAATTGGGGGTTGAGCATCGAGTATTTGCGCAGGTAGAGATCGTCGTAGAGCCAGCGCAGGCGTTGCAGATCGCGCTCGTTTATATCGGCGTGCTCGCGCCAGCGGTAGCGGGTTTTGCGGGCCAGGCGCAGATCTTCTTTGTACGGATTTTTGCGCAAATACGCCCCTTTGGCCGGATCGAGTAAATAGACCTGGCGGCTGAAAAGTGAGTCAAAACCAGCTGCTTGCAGGGCGGAGATCAAGGGGGCGTTCAGATTTTGGTTCAAGGAGCGAAAAATCAGGGCGTGGCCCGGAAAAAGTGGCAGCAAAAAATCGCGAATCTGTTTGATTTGGCCCGCATCAAAGTCGGGGTAGAGATTGGTGGAAACCAGCCAATTGTTGACATAGACCGCTTTTTCAAAATCCAGGGGCAAAAAGAGGGTTTGCAGAGCTTGAATCAAGCCCTCAAGTGGTCTGCGCAAATACGGCTGATCGGCCATCTCCATTTGCACTTCGGCACGGGCATAGTCGAGATAGTGGCAGGCCGGGGAACAGACATAGGAATTTTTCACCCGAGCGTGTGGATTGGCGATCACCAGCGGAAAGACGAGATCCCCCAATTTTAAGACCTGCACCTCGGCGTCGATATTGTCGATATACGCCAAGGTGCCTTGGTTGATCAAAGCCGGGAGCAAGGATTGGGCATAACGCCCGTCGGGGGTATCGGGCCAAACCAATTCAGCCAGGTTGTGGCGGGCATAAAGGGTGGGCTCCTGGGCTGCACTGGTGTGCGGAAGAAACGCATGTTCGGTCATAGTTTTCAGGGTACTCATTTCTTTTTTGCAGGCTTCCTTAGAATAGCAGGAAAAAGAAAGTTTATTTTTTATCCTGACCAAGGAAAGGGGATAAAACCTCTCCAATTGTGTGAGGAAATTCCAAATGGTGCCGAAGGGTGACATCCAAATTGATCTGATATTGATTTTGCCGTCCGACTTTTTGTCGGGTAATCGCACCAGCAGACTCAAGGTCAGCAATTATTTTCTGTACAGATCGCTCAGTAATCCCGACTTCAATGGACACTTGGCGAAGTGATATTTTTTTTTGACGGGCCAGACAAAGCAGAACATGTGTGTGATTTGTGAAAAATGTCCATGGAGAATCTGATTTATTCATATTCTCAGAATACTTATTAATTATTTACCTGTCAAATAATTAGCGATATTTAATTTGTGTATTTAAATTCATGATATATTTTATGTACGTAATACCTATAAATGTATGAATCTATGAATGTGAGATAAATGAATGAGTGATAAGAGAATGTTATGAAACGCTTTTGGGCTGACCTTTCAATTTGTCTGGTTCCAATTCCAACAATCATCTGTATTTTGTTTTGGGTCTTTGGGCAGACATTTTTCCTGCAGCTAAACCAAAAATACTGGGATTTGCTATTCATTGATGCACTATCTCTGACTTTTTTGATCTTTATAGCGATACTTGGAACACTCATATACAGTTTTGCATTCCGAAATCTGAAGGGTGACTTGCATCGCACTCGGTTTTTGTTTTTCTTGGGCAGTACCCTCTGGGTTGTGCAAGGACTTGCTGTTTGTGGTAATTTTGCTCTTTTCATCGTTTTTTGGGTAATGACAAGTTCCGGACTTCACCAGCTTTTACAGCATTTTAAACACCGTCCGGGTGCCGTGATTGTCGCTAAAGAAAAGTTTATTATTAGCCGCTTGGGTGATTTGGCTCTCATTGCTGCTGGAGTACTGATTTATCTTCATTTTCATACCTTGGACTTTGCTGATTGGATGTTGATCTTTGCCCAGGATCCAGATGTAAATGTCTTTCCAATTGCGGCTCTCTTGGTGATTGGGGCTTTAACCAAAAGTGCTCAGGTACCTTTCCATGCCTGGCTTCCTCGTACTCTCGAAGCGCCTACAGCCGTCTCGGCATTAATGCATGCTGGGATCATTAATGCGGGTGGATACTTGCTCATTCGTACGTATAGTTTGATTTCTCACAGCGAGTCTGCACTGGTGTTATTAATCGGATGTGGCCTTGTTTCAAGCGTTTGGGGGATTTTGGCTATGCACATGCAGGCAGATATTAAGAGGCGCTTGGCTTGGTCTACAATTGGACAGATTGGTTTTATGATGATTGAAATTGGGGCCGGGCTACCTGGTTTGGCATTGTTACACCTGATCGGACACGGTCTCTATAAAGCCAACTCTTTCCTTTCCTCGGGACAATTATTGGCCTTTACATCCTTACGACGGAGCCCATCGCTTGCCAATAGTTTTGCAGGGCTGGGCTTATGGTCGCTGCTTTCCTTAGTGGGTATTGTCGCCGCTGCTTGGTTTTCTCCCTCACATGTTTTAATGGCCTACCTGATCTCTTCACTTTTATTGCCCTTGATACATGTTGCTGTTTTGCAAACCAGTTTGAGGGCGATGCTCAAACGCCTGTTAGTCTCATTGTTTGTGGCTGTCAGTTCTTTCATCGTTGGCATTTATGCTTCATTCTGGTTTGGTCTGCATGAAAGTCTTCCTACAGAAGGTCTGCGAATAGCTGTTTTAACGAGTGCTATTGTCACTTTTTTGCTTCTCAGCTTAATGGCTGTTTTTCAACCTTTGTGTCAATCATGGCGTTGGTACCAATGGCTCTATGCCTACGGCTTGCATGGCTTCGGTTTCGGGCGTTGGCCAGAAGCTTTGGCAGATCGGTTTTTATCTAAGAAAGAGAGACACATATGAAACCCATTGATGCTCAGGTTTTAAGAGAAATTCCCCCCCTTTGGGAATTGGACCGGTTTGTCGCCGTGAATCCTTTTCTGGGTCTCTCAGATAAACCCTTTTCAGAGGCCTTGGCTGAGCTGGAAACGATCTGGCAAAGACCGCTTTTGCCAGGTGAGGATGGGCGACCCATTCCGCTTGAGCAGCCTCATTGGCGGCCAGACACTGCTGCGACTCTGCTTGGCCCCTTTCTGGCTTCGTATTATGATAAAGGTCAGGCAATTTGGCCCGCTCCCTGGAAAAATAAGCCTCTCTTTCAAGCTTGGTTGTCTTCTCTTCCTGGTTCAACAGGTCTTATGGGCGAGGCCTCACAATTACTCAAAAACAAAGTCAAAACTCTGCCCTCTGATCTGAATCTTGTCTGGGACTCTCTGATTAAAGAAAGTAAGCTGGATGCCTCCCAATGGAAAAGACACCTGCAGATACTTCTGGCTGAATTACCCGGCTGGGCAGCCTATCTGCGTCGACGCGCTTGGCCAGAAGACCCTGGCATAGACAGCGAACTGTCGGCATTGACGGCGATCTTGGTCATCTTAAACCAGGTTGTGGAACTCGAATCTAAATGGCCACAGCATCTTATGCCAGCGTTTCGAGATCGGCTTAAATGGTTTAGCTCTCGAGAAGCCGGTTTGAAAGAGCTGTTAGCAAAAATCGTCAAGCAGTCACTTGAAGAAATGAAAACGCCCGAGGTGAGAGCTGCTTTTTGTATCGACGTTCGTTCTGAAGTGTTTCGCAGAGCATGGGAAGATCTGTCTCCACGTATTTTGACTGATGGCTTTGCTGGTTTCTTTGGTTTGCCTATTTCTTGGCAGGGTTCTGAATCGACAGAAAATTTATTGCCAGTTTTGATTGCTCCCGCACTCAATTTGAAGCCCATGCAACCCGTTGAACGACAAGATCGCACATTCAAATCTGATTTGGTCAGTGGTCCCCAAGGGCTTGCCTTTGTTGAAGTTGGCGGCTGTTTTTCGCTACTTTCTTTGCTACAAGGAGTCAAAGCTAAACTTAAAAAAGATCCCTATGCGGGTCTCGAAGAGGCAGCCAGAGCTTTGCCTACAGAACAAAAGGTCGCTTTGGTGGCAGGTATACTCAAAAATCTGGGCTGGTGCGCTCCTTGGGCTCCGCTGATGATTTTTATTGGGCATGGCAGTACCTCTGTCAATAACCCACACGCTGCAGGTTTGGATTGTGGTGCTTGTGGTGGTTTGACAGGTGAGGCCAATGCCAGATGTGCAGCAGCTTTGTGTAATGATCCTGATGTACGTGAAGGGCTTCGCCCTTTGGGCTGGGATATCCCAGCGTCTGTTTTGTTTCTTGGCGGTCGTCATGATACGACCTTGGATGAAGTGAAATTATTTACATCTGAAGCACCAGAGGCTTGGAGCGATTCAATCATCAAAGTTAAAGCTCAGTTAAAGCAAGCAGGAGCAAAAGCGCGATCACAAAGGCTCATTCACTTTCCCTTTTTGAAACG
>JBIKWL010000113.1:0-17453 GCA_044356335.1 Candidatus Sericytochromatia bacterium | reverse complement strand
GGGTGGTGAAGCCAGCTTTAGAAGAGATGATTTCGACCTGAACACCGGAAGGAGCGTTGTTGAAAGCATAGGTGCCGCCAGCGGTCACTGTGGTCGCTTCGAAAGGCACGGAGCTGTTCAGTGATTTCACTTTAACGGTCACGCCGTCCAGGGGAGAGAACGTATCATCGAAAACTTTGCCGTTGAAGGTTGTTTTTTCGATAACCGAAATATCGCTGGTGGCGGCGGGAAGGGGAGTAGAAGTGGCGCTGGGAGCAGCGGTCGGAGCAACACTGGGAGCAGTGGTGGGAGCGACACTGGGAGCAGTGGTGGGAGCTGCAGTGGGCTCAACAGAGGCACTGGGAGCAGTGGTGGGAGCGACACTGGGGGCAGTTGTCGGAGCGACACTGGGAGCAACGCTGCCGCTGGGGCTTGCGCTGGGGGTGGTGGGGGCGTTTGTTGCAGGACCGCAAGCTACGAGCATGGAAATGCTAGCTGCTGCTGCGAAACTGCTTTTCAGAATATTCTTCTGCATGTCTGTTAAAAATCTCCTTAAGGTTTATAACTTGTTTTTTTGTGTATTTGGGCCGCATAAATAAATTTACAAAGCTCAAACACAGTTAGTTAGTATTGTTGTCTGAGTATGAGACGCGGGGTTCGGAAATTTGTTCCATTCCTTTGGCTCTTTTTGGGGAAAAAATTTTTTCTTAACTTTTTCCTCCTCAAATCCTAAGTCTATATAATTAACATTAAAACGGGTTTAGCGTCAAATTTTTGTGATGCCTGTTCCAAGATTTTTGGGTTTTTCACAACTTTATTTTAACCTAAAAGAAGTTTGAATTTTCAAGCAGGGCGCTCTTGTGCCATGATGGAGGGCCTGCGTTCAACAAAAATAAACTGTAAATGACTTAAAGAGTATGAAAAAAATTGACCTCTATACCGATGGCTGTTGCCTGGGAAACCCCGGCCCCGGAGGCTGGTGCGCGATTGTGCGCTTTGGCAAACACGAAAAAGTCTTGCGCGGCGGCGAAGCGGCCAGCACCAATAACCGCATGGAGATGATGGCCGTGTTAGCCACCTTACGCACCCTCAAAGAGCCCTGCAAAATTCACCTGCACGCCGATTCGCGGTATGTGCTCGATGCACTTAAGAGCTGGATTCACACCTGGGCCAAAAATGGCTGGCGCACGGCCTCCAAAAGCCCTGTGGCCAACCGCGAACTTTGGGAAGAACTCTATCGGCTCATGCAGCCGCACCAATGGGAGATGATTTGGATCAAAGGCCACTCGGGCCATCCCGAAAACGAGTTTTGCGACCAGGTGGCCAAAGAAGAAGCTGAAAAATTTCGCTAAAGCCAAGTATTTTTTTAAAGCTTGTCGCCAGAGGCCAGACTCAAATCAGGGCAACAGATTCAGCCATATCTAACAGCCTTGAGGTCTTGCTCAGACACCGCAAGGCATCGTCAGGGCCTTTGCCCACGAAATTCGCTCAGGCGAAGAGGTCTTTGTGATGGGCGAAGCCCTGCGCCGCAACATGATAACCGCACAAACTACTAGGCAAGAACTACAAGACACAAACTACTGACCCGCAATTTCAGCGCCTGACAGGTGATCTCCAGGGCTGAAATTGACAGGCTCGATTGGCTCACGTCGGCGGCTGAGCTAAAGCTAGGACGACGCCTTGGTCGCCTTGGTCGCCTTGGTCGCCTTGGTCGCCTTGGTCGCCTTGGTCGCCTTGGTCGCCTTGGTCGCCTTGGTCGCCTTGGTCGCCTTGGTCGCCTTGGTCGCCTTGGTCGCCTTGGTCACGCTTGGGGCTTTTGAGGGCTTGCTTGCCTTTGCAACCTTTGGTGCCTTGGGGGGCTTGTGATAACTCGCCGCTTTCTCCACCTCGTGTTTGCTGCCAATATACACAGGCGAACGCTGGTGGAGTTTATCCAGGGTCAGATCGAGAATATTCTGGGTGCCGTTGGTCGCTTTGCCACCGGCCTGCTCACAGAGGAAGGCCAGGGGATAGAGTTCAAACAGCAAGCGCAATTTGCCTTCAGGCGATTTTTTCAGCGCCGG
Organism: Candidatus Sericytochromatia bacterium; assembly: GCA_044356335.1. Taxonomy (GTDB): domain Bacteria; phylum Cyanobacteriota; class Sericytochromatia; order UBA7694; family UBA7694. Next base: position 15,411 of record JBIKWL010000113.1, on the reverse strand, counting down.
ATAGGAAAACAGTCCGCCACCTTTCATCAAAATCTGATTGAAATCGGGCACCAAACCGCCGCTGTAGCGCAGTTTGTAGTCGGTGATGACCAAGTCGTCGATAAAATTGCGGTGGGCTTCAATCCACTCACTGCGCAAGCCGCCTGGGCTGTAGATCGAGCCCTGTTCTTTCATGCGGATATTGCTTTTGGTTAAAACAAACTCCCCTTCGGGACAGAGCACAAATTCGTGAACACCTTTGCCGGAGGTATAGACCAAGGTGGTCAGTGGGCCATAGAGAATGTACAACGAGGCCTGAATATACCGGCCTTTGTTGATCAACTCTTCGGAAGGATAGATCCCAACAATGGTGCCCACAGCCAAATTGACATCGATCAGCGAAGAACCGTCGAGGGGGTCTACCGAGACCGAAAATTTGGGTTTTTTATGCGTGGTGGTGATCGATTTTTCCTGCTCTTCGGAGGCATAATCATGCACATAATCGAGCGAGGTGATCATGTCTTTGAGAATAATATCCGCCTGTTTGTCGACTTCGAGTTGGTCTTCGGCGGAGGTATTCTGGGTGCCCGCCATTTTGCGGTTGGCGGCTTGAAGCAAGGCGGAGATATATTTGCCTCCGACCGAAATGGTGTGAATCAGGCGGCGCAGATCGGCGTCGATGCCCTCATCGTAGAGAAATTTGCGTAAAAATACCGAGGTATGATCCATCGTGCATAACCTTTCTACAGCTCTTGGAGCTGAAAAAATAATACCTGAACTATAGCAGAATTAACCTGCAACCACTTCAACAGTTTTGCCCTGATAAGTCACCCGATCACCCGGATGTAATTTGCGGCTGCGGCGGGTCTCAACCTCGCCATTGAGCATGACATCGCCATTTTGAACCGCAAATTTGGCTTCGCCGCCGGTTTGACAGAGATCTGCCAATTTTAAAAACTGGGCGAGTTCAATGATCTCGGTTTTAATCGCACAGGTGAGATGTGCTGACACGTTTTCAGACATGGTCAGAGAGCTCTTCTTCCAATTCATATTCGTCTTCTTCATCCTCGGGATCATCGTCTTCGAGGGTTTTGCCCAATTCGTAGGCAATGTCTTCTGCATCTAAACCATCGCTGCTGTCGCTCGCGGGGGTTTTCTCAGCGGCCATTTCGGCATCCAACAGCACCCGTTGCAGCTCTTCGTTCATGCGTCCGGTGGCCATCAGACCAAACATTTTAAAGTCGCCGCGCAAAGACTCAAGCGGGTATTTAAACGTGGCTGGCCGGTTTTTTTCGACCAAAAAATGGCCAATCCAGGCAAAGAAATAGCCCGCCAAAGGGGCCAGCAAAAGCCAGCGGGGTTTGCGCCGCAGAGCGGCATTGGCCACACAGCCCAGGGCCAGACTGGTGCCAATAAAATGCAAGCGGCGATTGAGGGGGTTCTTGTGCTCTTGGACATAAAAGGGCCAAAAGGCTTCAAAGGTCGTGTATTCTTTTCCGGTCTTTTTGCTCACTCAAAATGCTCCTTTGCGCCTGTTTTATAGGCGGCCAGATTATAGTATACTAGAAAGATGCCAAGCGCAATGCAGTCCCCTTCTGCCAATCCCTATCTCACCCGCCACCTGGTTTTTGAGCATTTTTTTAGCGCCGAAGAATGTGAACAGATCGCCTTTGCCGATCTGGCCGTCTACCAAGCCGAGGTGAATTACACCCTGCCAGAAAAAGCCTCACTCAGCCAGGTCAATTTGCAACACCGCAACGCCCTCAACAAGGCAGTGCCTCGCCTGCCGCAATATGAGTGGATCTATGCCCGTTTGATTCACAAAATACACGAATTAAACCAAGCCTATTATCATTTCAAATTGACAGCGATGAGTGATCCCCAGATTCTGGAATACCAAAACACAGGGTTTTACGGCACCCACGTGGATATTGGCACCGGAGAACTGTCCAACCGCAAGCTGACCCTGGTGGCCTTTTTATCTCCCCCCAGCGATTATCTCGGCGGCGAACTGCTGATCAAACCTTCAGGCACAGTCGTGCCCAACCAACAGGGAAATCTGGTCGTTTTTCCTGCCTTTTTGCCCCACGAAGTCCAGCCGGTCACCCAGGGCATACGGCGTTCGCTCGTGAGTTGGATTCTGGGAGCGAGTTTTAAATGACAGAACCCCTGATCAAGCCCTTTGCCCATCCAGTCAACGACACATTGATGCGGGCCTTGTTTTTTCCCAATGAGTTCAGCCCCGAAGAGTGCCAACGTCTGCAAGCGATGCCCGCTGATGCCGATTTAACCCGCCATTATCAGCAGATCGCCGGGCAAGATATGCCCTGTTATACAAAAAATGGGCGTTTTAAGCCAGAACTCTTGCCTTATCAGCCTCAAAACGAATGGCTCTTTGATCGGCTCGGAAAAATCCTGCAGAGTGTGAATCAGGACTATTATCAGTTTGAATTGGGCAATCTGGCAGGAACCCAACGCGCCCATTTTGGCCCCGGCGATTACCTCGATTGGCATTTGGAACTGGGTGAAGGCCTGTTCTCGCTGCGCAAAATCAGCCTGATTCTGTTTTTGAGCCCCTCCAACGAATACACAGGTGGCAAGCTTGAAATTGGCAGCAGCAGCCAGCGCCACCAGAACCAATCCCAAGGCAGTCTACTGATTTTTCCCGCTTATTTTATGACCCGGATTCATGCGGTTCAAAGCGGTGAATTCACATTTTTACAGACCTGGGTTCATGGCAAAAATCCCTTTGCCTGAGATGCGCAACGACCCAGGCATCCACAACCCCTATTTGATGCGTTATGTCTCTTTGCCAGATTTTTTAAACCCAGACGAATGCATGCAACTGATCGCCAGCAAAGGGGCCTTTCAGCAGGCCAAAGTGATTGCTCAGCAATCGGGAGACGTTCAACTCAGTTTAAACGAGCGCAAAACCGACACCAAAAGTATTGAAGACAATCCCGAAACCCACTGGATTTATCAGCGCCTGCGCGAGACCTTGGTGCGGCTCAATCGCCAGACCTTTCGCTTTCAACTCAAGCGCTTCTCTGCCCCAGAGATTTTAAGGTATGAAGCGAGCGGCTTTTATGCCCCCCACTCAGATTTGGGCCAAGGGGAAACGGCTTCACGCAAATTGAGTGTGGTCACACTCTTGTCTCCCCCCGAGAGTTATACCGGCGGGGAATTGGTTTTTTATCCGCGTTTTACCCCCTGCCCACGGGATCAAGGCACCCTCTTTCTCTTTCCCTCTTATTTGATGCACGAAGTGAAGCCCGTCAGCCAGGGCCAACGCTATACCTTGGTGACCTGGGTTCACGGGCCGTGTTTGCACTAAAAAACACCTTCCCCAGCGATTTTCTCTGGGGCACAGCGACCTCGGCCTATCAGGTCGAAGGCGGGATTCTCAATGATTGGAGTGCCGCCGGACACGATGCGGGGGCGGGCGTGGCCCATGCTGAGCGTTACCCTGAAGATTTTGAATGGGCCCAAAAATTAAACACCAATGCCTTTCGCCTCTCCTTGGAGTGGGCCCGTTTAGAGCCCCAAGAAGGGGTCTGGGACAGCGAAGCCGAGGCCCATTATCTGCGCGTCTTTGCGGCCTTAAAAGCAACAAATCTCGAGCCGATGGTGACACTTTTTCACTTTACCTTGCCGGTCTGGTTTGCCGCCAAAGGGGGCTGGACCCGTTCTGAAAACGGGGTTTATTTTCAGCGTTTTGCCGAGCGGGTAGCCGAACGCTTTGGGCATTGTGCCCGTTTGTGGATCACGCTCAATGAACCGATGGTCTATGTCTTTAAATGTTTTGACGAAGGTCTTTGGCCACCGTTTGTCAAAGACCGCCGTGTGGCCCTCAAGGTCTTTCAAAATCTCTTGAAGGGGCATACCCTGGCCTATCACAGCCTACACGCCTCAGCCAAACAGATTCAGGTCGGGATCGCCAAAAATTTTACCCTGCTCGAACCGCTCAATCACCTCAATCCGCTTGCTCAACTCCAGGCCTATTTTCAGGATCGGATCTTTAACCGGGCCTTTGTGATGGCCCTGATGGAAGGGCATTTTGAGATGTTTTTACCCGGGTCGGGAAAAATCACTGTGCATTTTGATCCTGCCATGCGCGGCAGTTTGGATTTTTTGGGGGTCAATTATTACACCCGCTTCCGGGTCAATGCCCTGGGTGCCCATCTGACACCGCCAGAGGTCCCCCATTCGGACTTGGGCTGGGAAATCTATCCCGAAGGCCTGCTCAAAGTACTGCATCTGGCCCAGCGTTTGACGGCAGCCCGCAAATTGCCCCTGTATATCACCGAAAACGGGCTGGCCGATGCCTCAGATCTGCTGCGGGGGCCATTTTTAACCGCCCATCTGGCCCAATTGGCCCAAGCGCTTCAAGCAAAGATCCCAATCAAAGGTTATTTTTACTGGAGTCTGCTGGATAATTTTGAATGGGCCGAAGGTTATGGCCCGCGTTTTGGTCTGCTCGATGCCGAACGGCGTTTGCGGCCCTCAGCCAGACTCTACCAAAGCTTGATTCAAGCGGCACAGACCGCCCCTCTCTGTCCCAGTTAACGCTGGGGCAGACAGGGACAAAAACAGGCCAAGGGTTTGAACAAATTCCCGGCCTGTCTTTGGAACGGCAAAACTTTAAAAATAGCCAAAGCCTTTGAGCAGATCTCGGGTTTGGTCCAAGACATTGTCGGGGCTTGTGCTGTCGGGGCTCCAACTGACAGCATCAGCACTTTTGATGGTGTAATCAAAACAGCCTTTGGCAATCACAAAGTCTTTTTCAAGGGGTATATTTTTGGCCACCCATTTTTGGCCAAGTTCGTCATATTTGGTTTCTTGTTGGCTCTGATCCGCCACTTTTGCATAAACATCAATACAAAAATTGGCGGTATAAGGATATTTTTTGGCTGAGTGGGCCATGGCTTTAACGTAATTGGCCATATCTATAGCATAATCATCGGTCTTTTTACGGTAGTTTTTAGCCCCAAACTTTGCCGGATACGAACGCAGACCAAAATCTGTATTTTCGGCCGTACCATCGACCGTAAAGGCATGTTGATCTGACTCGGGCTGATTCATGGGATAAGTCGAACCCGTCAGCCGTGTCATACTGCCATTGTCTGACTTAACGCTGATAGAAGCCCAGTACATATTCTTGTCGCGTATGCTGTTGTAGTCTTTGCCTTGGCTTTTGTATTCGTGAATGGCTTTGGCAAAATAGCAGCGCGCATGAACAGATTGGGGCGCTGTGAACGTACCGGTCAGCGCATACGCGCTGTCCTGCTGGTCGGCCAACTTTGCAGTAGAAAACACACAATTACCGACCCCCTGCACATCCACCTTGCGGTGTGGGCTGGGATGCGTGATTGCAGCCCAGGCCGAAGCAGAGATGCATAAAATACCAGAACTTAAGCCTATTTTGGCAAATAAAATGGGTTTCATCGAATCAACGGCTCCTTTGTGAAAAAATCATATTTAAAATAATAAATCCAGGTGAATGATCACTCGGTTGAGCACCAAAATCTGGAGCTACTGATTTTCAATACGCGGCTGTGAGCCTATTTTTCACTTTGGGCAAAATACCAGGCAAAGAAGAGAAGACCGTTGAAAAAAATTAAGACCGCTTAAAAACACGGGCCCAGCAGGCCCCTTCCCCCATTAAAGCAAAAATTAAAAACACCAGTGCAATGGCACTTAAAATTTGCAGAAGCATGATTTCCCCGTTATTGTCTTTTTAAAGGCATTTTAAAGGCGTTAAGAAGACGCTTTCAAATCGCTTTAAAGTCAGTTACCAAAAGGCTTTAAGACTGTTTAAAACAATCTATTTTGACCTAAAAATGATCTTAACACAGCGCCACCCAGAACGGGAGAGTTTGAGAGCTGTGATATGCTGAAAAAGAGAGAAAATGAGATTCAGGAGCCCCCCATGGAAATCCCCTCCCTGTCGCAGCAAGAGCAAGATCTGATGGCCCGAATTCTGACCAAGGGCTGGCTCTCTGAGGCTGAAATGCAAGCTGTTTTAAACAAGCGAGAAGCTACCTGGAAAAAAGCCTGGACACCGCTGCAAGGTCTGTCTGCTGAAATTTCGGAGGAAAGTGGCTGCCTCTGTTTTAACAGCTTTCCCGAGGGAAAACTCCAAGCCACTGTGCCCCTGGAAAAAGAAGCAAAAAAACCGGGACCCCAAGTTTGGGGCCGAGATGTGGTGTATCTCAATCCCGAAGATGGGCGTCTGCTGGAGTACCGCGCTCTGCCAGCAAGTTATCAGCCGCGCTTGATTCTGCCCGAAAAAGGCCTTGCCTATCTGGGCAATTTTGAAAAACGCGACCCCTACCTCGGAGCCGGCAATCAAAGTTTGGACGTACGCCTCTCGCGCGAGCCTGGTTTTCGCCCCTGCGATCTGACGGTCTCCCCACGCAACCAATTGCTGCTGGTGAGCAACCGCAAAGCGGGAACCTTGCAGGTGATCTCACTCTTGACCCTGCGCCAATTGGCCTTGGTTCAGGTGCGCCCACCGGGCAGCTTAAAAGCGATCAATACGGCCATGGATGCCGAAGAAAAAAACGTCTATTTGACCGATCAGAGCAGCCCCCAATTGCACATCCTTGATTTGGGTTCGTTTCGCCTGCTCAGTTTACAAACCGGCCTGGGCGTTTTGGGCAATTTGGTCTGTGCCCCAGATCCCCGCTATTTGTATCTGCTTACGCTCAAACCACAGATGCGCCTGTTTTACTTTGACATCGAGAGCTTTCAGCCGGTTCAGGAGCTGAGCCTCAAAGGCGAGGCATTTAGCCAGATCAGCGATCGCCCGACCGATCTGATGCACCTGAGCCCGAATCAGGAACACCTGGCGCTGATCACCTGCCTGAATGAACCCACCCCCCTGACACCGGTGGTGCATATTATCCGCACCGACACGATCAAAACAATTCGGCGCTACGCCATCAAAGAAGGCTGCCACCCTGCGGCACTGGTAACGGGCCAGCCAAATCCGTTGCAAGAATTGGAGGCCCGCAAACTGGCAAATTGGCTCAGCGATAAAATTTCACTGGCCCAGATTCGCGAACTCAATACCCCACAGGACGCCATTTTGGCAACAGCCCCCCTCACCCCAGAGCCAGAGGCAGAGTCCTTTGCGGCTGTCGCGCCCCCGGAGACAGACTCAGAAGTCACGGCCCTGCTCTCACGGCCAGCACCGCCGATCAGCCTGCCGGCCGAGGCCGAAGCAGCATTGGTGGAGTTGTTGGTTCAGGCCTTTTACCAAGAAACCCAGATTCAGCTGCGAACCTACCCAGCAGAGGTCAAACGCCTGCGCCAAGCCGCCCACGAACTCAAACTGGAGCTGGAGCAAAAATACGCGGTCATGGCCCAGCTAGAGGCGGTCTTGGAGCAATACCATTTTCAGACCCTGATCACCCGCGAAGCCCTGATTCAAACCACCCATCCGCTGATGAAAGGCAAACGCCTGCCCTTTGCCCCATCAGAGAATTGCCCGCTCTGCCAGGCCTCTTTGGCTCCACCGGCCCTCTGTCATGCCTGTGGCTTTCATCTGCCCGAGACGGCCAATGAAGAGAAAGGGCCTGAATTGGCCCCCTCACTGGAGGCCTTTGCCCATTTACTCGAAGGCCAAATTCTGCTCTGTTTGCCAGAAAAAGCCGAATTGCAATTGCTGAATAATTGGCACCGCCCACTCTGGACGCTCACAGGCCAGAAGGGCCATTTTCAAACCCCCGTTTATGCCGTGGCCCTTGAAGACAATCACTACCTACTCACTGATCAAGGGGCACAGAAAGTGCTGGAGATCAGTGCCAAAGGCCAGGTCATCTGGGAAAGCAAAATCCCCCTCAACCAGCCCCAGATGGCCACAGTCTGCTTTGAAAATGGCGAAGAACTGATTCTGATCGCCGATGCCAATCGTGTGATTGCCATCAACCGCCAGCAGCAATTGCGCCATGTCTGGGGCGATGAGACCGGCCTGCCCCTGAAAAACCCCTGCGATATTCAGCGCACGGCCAAAGGCACCTGGCTGATCACTGACAGCAATGGCGTGGTAGAAGTGACCAGCGAACGCCACGTCTTAAACAAATGGGGCCGCTTTCAGGGGCTCAAACGCCCTGTTTCAGCCCGCCGTATTGGCAAAGGCCAGGTACTGATTGTCGATGCGGAGCAAGGCAAAATCCTGATCTTTAAAGACAATAAACAGGAACAGGCCTTTACCTATTGGCCACCGCCCAAAGCCTCACCGCTGATGAGTAAATCACCGCCGCCTGATCGGGTGCTTTATACCGCCAAAGGCGAACTGATCTTGGTCGGCAGTAAGTTCTGGCTGCAGTTTCAACCTGAACTGGGCAAACACCGCTGGGTCTCGACCCTGCCCCAAGATCGCAGCACACATACCCATCAAACCGGCCCAATTCCGCAAATAGCAAAAATTACGCCGCCGTCTTCGCCTTATACGGCCTTGCTCAAACAGGTCAGTTTTCTGGCCGAGGCCGAACCCGCGCTGATCAATACATTGGCAGAAAAATTGGTGCCCGTTTCTCTGGAAGCCGAGGAATGGGTCTTTCATGAAGGCGAAGTCGGCAGCACCCTCTATTTTGTGGCTGAAGGCGAAGTCGCAGTGGTGCAAGAAGCCAAGGCAAATGTGCTGGCCCAGCTTGGGCCTGGCGATCTCTTTGGGGAAATGGCCCTGATTCTGAGCGAGCCCCGCAGTGCCGGGGTGCGCGCCCGCAGCCAATGCCAATTGCTGATGCTGGAGCGCTCAGATTTTAAAGCTGTCGTGGCCAAGTTTCCGGGCTTGGCCAAAGACTTGCGCGTGGTGGCTCACCGCCGCAAGGTCTTGGCCCATCAGCTCAAAACCTCCAAGAACCAAGATCTGGTTCACCGCCTCAAGTCCAAAATGGCCATTGGCAAATTGCGCGAAATGCCCTTTTTTGAAGGGGGTGAAGAGGCCTTTTACGATACCCTGGCGACCTGTCTGCGGCCCTTGAATTTTTTGCCCGATCAAGAGGTCTTTCAACAGGGAGATCCTGGGCATTCGGTCTATTTTATCAGCCGGGGTGCGGTGGGGGTCTTTCAGGACAAAGGCAAAACCCCCAGCATCGAATTAAGTGTCGGCGATGTTTTTGGCGAGATGGCCCTGATCACGGAGCAACCCCGCAATGCCACGGTGCGCAGCTTGGGCTATTGCCAGTTCTTTGAATTGGAGTGGGAATCTTTTGACCACGTCTGCCGCCAATTTCCGCATTTTTCTGAGCGCATGCGCCAATTGGTGCGCCAGCGCCAAGAAATGAATCTGCTCAGCCAGACTGGCCAGCGAGTCATGCCTGTGAATATCTCAGAGTGGCTCTCAGCCACCGAGGCCTGCTCCTTTTATACCAGCCCCTTGCAAGAGCGGCTGATGGCCTTGAACAAACACGGTGAGTTGATCGAAGCCTGGGGCCCAGACAAGGGCCTGCATCTCTTTCAACCCTTTCGCGTGAATACCTGCTCTGGCAGTTTGATGTTGGCCGATACCGGCAACGACCGGGTGCTGGAATTGGATCAAAAAACCCAGAAAGTGCTGAGAGAATGGGGGGATCACCGCCTGGGTCTGCAACAGCCGCGCTCAGCAGTCAAAACCTCGGGTGGCTTTTATTTGATTGCAGACGAAGGCAATCAACGCCTGATTGCAATTACGGGCGAAGGGCAGATTGTCTGGGAATACACCACGCCCCACGAAATCTTGAGCCCGTATTATGCCGAATTTACCCCCGGAGACGGTATTTTATTTACAGATACAGCCCTGCACATTGTGCGCGAGATCAACCGCAATGGCGAAGTACTCTGGAGCCACGGCTCGCTGCTGATAGCCGGTTCGGGCCCCGACGAACTCTGCGAACCGATGTGTGCTCGGCGTCTGCCCGACGGCCAGACTGTAATTGCAGATACGGGCAATGAGCGCCTGCTTTGGATCAATCCCGCCGGACGGCTGACCCAAAGTTGGCACCCCCCAGCTCACGGCAAATTCCGCCGCCCTGTGCATATCGAGGTGCTGCCAGAGGGTGAGTTATTGTTGTACTCAGGCCAATCAGAGGTCGTAACCCTGCTCAGCCCCCAAGGCAAACAGCTCTGGGAAAAAGAACTGCCTCAGGCCACTTATTAGGTCACTTATTCGGCCACTTATTCGGCCAGCTTTTCGGTCGTTTAGGCCTTGTGGTAAACCGGAATCACGGCCCCACTGACCGCGCGGGCTTCTGGTGAGGCCAAAAAGGCAATCACATGGGCCAGATCTGCGGGGGTCACCCAGCTGGAAAAATCCGCATCGGGCATACTGGCCCGATTGGGCGGCGTGTCGATCACACTGGGGACGACAGCATTGACCGTGACAGACGTCTCGCGCAATTCTTGGGCCAAAGACTGGGTAAAATTGACCACTGCGGCTTTTGAAAGGGCATAAGCTGAGACCTGGGCCGCACCCGCAAAGGCCTGACGGGCGCCAATATTAATCACACGCCCAGCCTCAGAGGCCAAGAGCAGAGGCAAAAGCGCTTGGGTGGTCAAAAAAGTGGTGCGCACGTTGAGACTCAGCATTTTTTCGAGATCGTCTGATGATGTCTCGGCAAACGCCCCCCAATGAAAGCCCCCGACAATATTCACCAAAGCGTCGAGTCCCCCAAATTGGGTTTGAATCTGCGTTGCAAACTGGGCCAGATCTTCGCCTGAGGTGCCGTTGACCACAAAAGCGTGGAGAGATTGACCGGCTGGACGCGTTAAAAAGGCCTCGGACGCCGGGCGCACATCTGTGACCAGCACCCGATCTCCCTGGGCCAGAAAACGGTCCACCACCCCAGCTCCGAGTCCACCGGTTCCACCCGTGACCAATATGGTTCTCATTGCCGATCTCCTCACTTTGTCTTGTTTCACGCATTTTAGCAAATTTTCAAGCAGCACCACAGCCAGGAATTGCGCGGGCTCTCAGCAGATTCCCAGGCTAATTTAACCACAACTTAACCAACAAATGCCGCCTTGAGGTTGAAAACGAAGATCATCTGAGCTTTAATTAAAATAAGCTCAAGTAAAGGTTGTCTTTTGATGAAACTATTGAACCGTACCCTTCTTGCTTCCAGCTTCCTGGCCCTTTTAGCGGCCTGCCAAAGTTTGCCCCTCAGCAATGGCCTCAATCCAGCGCTGAATCAGACAGCCTTGAACCCGGCACAACTCCAAAGCTTTGCCCGTTCCAACGCTCGCAACGATTGGTTTACCCAACTTCCCCCCGCCCTTCAGAGCTATTATGCTGAAGCCCGTGGCAAAACAGGCGCCGAACTCTTAAGCGCTCTGCACACAATTATCTCTCGCAATACCACCGCTTTGGGATATGGCGAAGCCCGTTCGTACATGTACGGCCTGGCAGATAATTTCAGCAATGGCAATCAGACTGGCGTGGTGGATGTCTACTCGGATCTGTTTATCCCAGGCAAAACCGGCAATGGCAACGATTACCGCGAACAGGGTGACATGAACCGCGACGGCACCGCCGGCGATTTTATCAATTGCGAGCACACCTGGCCGCAGTCTTTTTTCAACAAACAGCTGCCGATGGTCTCGGATATGCACCATCTCTTCCCGACCTTGAGCAAACCCAATGGCATGCGCGGCCACCATCCCTTTGGTATGGCCAGCGAAGGCCGCGTAAGCTATTCAACCATCAGTGGTTCCAAGCTGGTAGTTCGCAGTGGCCGCATGAGCCCGAGCACCGCTCCCGATCTCGAAAAAGGCCTGACCCCGTTTAGCGACAGCGATGCAGTGTTTGAACCCGGCAACAAACAAAAGGGCAATACCGCCCGCGCCATGTTGTATTTCTGGGTGCGCTACTACGATCGCAATATCCGTGGCGGCGAGTTTGATGCCCAAGACTTCTGGGCCCGCCGCGTGCCCATGTTCAAACAGTGGGCTGAGCAAGTCGACCCCGTCGATGAGCGCGAACGCACCCGGCACGATCTGATTGCCAAAAAACAGGGCAATCGCAATCCCTTTATCGACATTCCCAATCTGGTCAGCCTGATTGGTGAGCCCGCTCTGCAAAAGGTCAATTAAACAATCGTTATTTGAACTTCCCCTCTTGGAGGCTTCTCACGAAGCCTCCTTTTTTCGTGGCGAAAAAGCAAAGGTCTGATCACAGAGCCCGATTAGAGCGCTTGAAGCGCAGCCTCGATCGCATAACGCACATCGGCATGGCGGGCTTTGGGCAAGAGTTTTTGCAAATCGGGCTTGGCCTCACTGGCCGCTTTGCCCATGCGCGCAAGAATTTTGACCAATTTGTATTGCAGGCCGGTTTCGTTGAGATCGAGCCCGATCAATTTTTTGCGCAGAGCGGGCACAGCCGGTTTGCCAATTAAGACCAGGGCCTCTTGGGCATTTTCGGAAAGGGCGTAATGGGGCTCGCCCAGCACGTTGAGCAGAAAGGTCAGGGCCTCTGGTTTGTTGCAGCGCTGTCGCCCCAATAAAAGCAGGGCCTGGGCCTGCATATCTTGCAATTCACGCAGATGGTCGAGATCTTTGAGCTGTAAGAGCCGCAACAGGGCCGCTTCTGTTTGGGCTGCCGGGGGATTGGATTTGCTTAAAAAATCCATCGCGGTCTTGCGCTGGTTCCAGTCGGAAGCGCTGAGAATGGTCTGGGAGGCCTCTTGCACAGAGGGAATCAGGCCGGGAATCGCAATCCGCTGGCGAATGCAAAAATCGATGCGATCTTGCTTTTGACTGTTATAGCGGGCCTCGCGGGTATATTTGGCCAATGCCACTTGATTCAACCTGACAAAATCAGGCAAAATCGCCGTGGCATCAGGCGCCTTTTCAATCAGATAGGCCAAGTCAAAGAGCTTGTCTCCAATTTTATCCGCCGCATCGGCCCGGCTTACCAACGCTGCGGCCATCTCAACCAGGGCTTTGTGTTTACTCGCCGGCAGGGCCGGATAAATGCCCAACATGACCTCCAGCAAATCAACCTGCTCGCGGGTTTCACGCCCAGCAACTGCACCAAATTGTTCCAGCACATAAAAACGCAAATCGGGCCGCTCGCGCAGACCGGGCAAGAGCTGAGAGACCGCTTGGGACTCCGTTAGCGGACGTGGACGGCCCAATTGGCCCTGGCGCACGCGCCCAAACCATTGATCGATGCGGGCTTGGTCGCGGGCGGGCTGCGGGGCATAGAGATCGTCACCAATCAAACGGTGCAGGCCAATATGCTGAATGCCTGGAGGCGTTTTCTCAAGTGCGGCCAGTCCGGCTTCCCACTCAGCGTTGTCGATCTGTTTATCGACACTGAAATAATGCAGGATTTCTTGCATGCGGTAATCGTCGCCGGTATAGCTCAAGCTGCGCAGGGTGTCTTGCAAAAAAGTCTGGTAAAGGGGCTGCACCCATTTATAGCGGTAAAAAGCCCCGATCAGACTGTAGTGAATCTTACCGCAGGGGCCATTGTCGAAGGGAATTTGCACAGCGGCTTTGACAATCGCTTCGACCTGGGCTGGCTGGCTGAGGTCTTTGAGCGCGGCCAGCAGCTTTTCGGGTTTGCCACCACAGGGATCCGGCGGGGGGCCTGAGACTTGGGGCTGCGGCGCTGAAGATTTTTGAAAGAGTTCAAGCTGCTCGGTTTTTAAACTGACGCGCAGAGAGCCAGAAAAGAGGATCTCCCCCGTCACAGCGCTCAATAGGCGCACCTGCAGTTCCAGCCCGCCTGCCAGGGAGAGATAAGAGCCCGTCAAAATCGCATCGATCGGCAGAATTTCCCCCAATTTTTGGGCCTGGCTGCCACTGACCAATTCCGACAGCGAGAGGGCCTGCTCTTTGACAACCAAATCCAAACGTTGGCGCTCAAAGAGCCGAAACGACTGCTTTTGGGGCGCCAGTGCCGTGACCAAGGCGTTGCCCAAATACTCACCCATGCCCAAATCGCGCAGGCCCGAACCAGCCACCAAAGGCAAAACAGCCAAACGCAGCGGTCGCCCCTGCCCCTGGGAAACCACCATTTGCTGGGCCAATTGAGAGAGGCCTTGCTCCAAAGAGAGGGTCTCTTGGGCTTGGGCGCTGGAAACGAGGCCAAGAGAATCAAAGGTCACAGGCATAGACACGGAAATAGCTAAAAAGCTCAAAAAAGCCAGCCCCAGCGAGACAGACTTCAGGGGCTTAAAACGGCGGTGGTTCCCCATCAAACGATTCTCCTTGCAACATCTTTTCGAGGTGAGTCAACAGAGCTTGCTCTTCGTCGACAGTGGGAACATAGGGCTGCACAAACTGCGCTTGGGGCCATTGGTTCTGCAGCGCTTGCAGAGGAATCGGCAAGGCCAAAGGTGCAAAACCACTGGATTTAAGTGCTTCTGGGGACAACGTTGTCGGCAAAAACACCGGGCCCCGCTGCCAACGTGAGCGCATCCAGGGCCCAGCCATCAGCAAAGGGTCCCACAAAACCGCATCAAAATGTCCGGCCCAGTCCACTTCGGGCCCAAAGTCTTCGGGGTTGAGCAAAACCAGCTCAGGACCAGATTCGGGGTCAAAGCCCTCTGAAGCCATCCATGCCAATAATTGATCTTGCGCCTCTTCGAGCGAGCCCTGTTTGGGCATGATCACCAGGGCTATCTCAGATTCGGCGGTATAGGCCTGTAAATAGGCCCTCAGCCAATTTTCACAATTCACATTATCACACTGCCCATTTTCACATGGCCCTGTGCCGAGCTGAAAAAACAGCAAGAGGCAAAAGGGCTGCTCCGTCGGCAATTCCCCCAAAGGCTTTGGCCACAGGCCCGGCCATTTCAGAGGCAAGACGGCATGGGGCAAAGTGGGCAGGTGTGGCTGCGCCAGAGACAAAAGGGCGGGCTCAGACACAGAGAACCAGCTTGCATTCTGAAAAACCGACTCAGGCACAGCCCCGATGTCCGGTGGCACAATCAAATCCACGCCACAGCCGTCTTGGGGCTGTGCCAATGGTAGCAGCGTTTGTGAATCGTAAAACATCCACTCGGGGCGGCGCTGTTTTAAAAATTGGCTCAAACTGTGCTGTCGGCGTTTTGCTCTGCCACTGGCAATGGCTGTTGTATAGCGCTGCTCCAAGGCCTCAACATAATCAGCAAAAGAGAGGGGAGGCGTCATCAGGGCCTGCCAGCGCAGAATCGGGGAAGGGTCGTCGATCAGGGCCTGAAGTTGCTTGGCCAGGGCGCGCGCATCACCGGCGGGGTAGAGGGCCCCCGTACCGGCTTGCAGATAGTCGGGAATGCCGCCAATTTCAGCCCCAATCACGGGCACCCGCGCAGCCTGAAATTCGCCAATCACCAAAGGTGAGTGGTCGTAACAGACCGAAGGCACCACGCCCAGGTCCAATTGGCAGAGCAAAGCCGCATGTTCGGCGTCTTCAAAGCGCCCGGCAAAGGTGACGCAGTTCTTGCGGTCAAAGGCCTTGAG
>JBIKWL010000044.1:0-38469 GCA_044356335.1 Candidatus Sericytochromatia bacterium | reverse complement strand
TTGAGCTGTTGCAAATAGTCGGGAGGCCCTTCGCCATAGATCACAATCTCAAAATCGCCGTTTAAATACTGGGAAGCCTCCACCAGGGTATGTACCCCTTTGATCGGCAGCACGGCCCCGGTAAAACCAATCCGCAAGCGTTGATTGACGCCGAGAGCCCGTTTTTCTCCGGCTTCTTGCCAGATCTTAACAGCGCGTTCGTTGCCCAGTTTGAGGATGTCGATCTGGGCCGGATCGTAGCCATTTTCGACCATCAGGGTTTGCACAGATTGGGAAGTGGCCAAACAGGTGCCCACCCGCTCCCGGTAATGGGCCTGCAAGGTGTCGCGCCGGTTGATGTAGCGCTCCCCCGAGAGCGGTGCCTGGGTACAGCTCAGGCAATTGCTGCCACTGGCATTGACCCCTTGGCAAAGGGCCAAATTGGGCAAATTGAGATAGAGCGTAGGGCAGAGCAGCCAGAAATTGTAAGGGGTGTAAAAACTGGGCAAACCCGCCTCCCAGGCCAGATCGGCAATGCCCAGCGAGAGCCCGAGGAAATTGTGGTAATGCACCAGATCCGGTTGAAACTGCTCAAAATAATGCCTAAAAATGCGCAAGATATGCGGGTCGTGAATTTCGCGTTCGGGGTTCTGATCATCCAGAAAAAAGGCCGGGCGGTTGTGAATGCCCACCCATTGAACGCCCTCATCGATCTGCTCCTGCACCGCGTAGAGAGGCGCGCCTGGAATTTGGGGCACAGCGGCAGAGATCACCAGCACCTCGTGGCCCCTGCGCACGAGTTCTAGGGCCAATTGACGTGGAAAAATCGTTCCCCCGCCCCCGTCGCGCCAGCCAAACATCGACATCAAGAGGCGCATAAGAGCTCCTTAAGGCCGCTTTCGAGTGAAATCTGCGGCATCCAGCCGAGCAGGGCCTGGGCCCGGCGGGTATCGGCAACCACATCATCGACTTCGTGGTGGCGCACACTCTGGCTATAACTCACAGGCAAAGCATGACCGTACAAGCGCAGAACCAAGCTCACCAATTCGTGCACCGAGAGCGAATGCCCAGAACCCAAATTAAAAATGCCTTCAGCGCCGGTTTGCAGCACCAAGCGAAAGGCCTCAGCCACATCGGCCACGGCGACAAAATCGCGGCGGGGAGAAGCGTCGCGCAGGTGAATCTGGCCGGTCGGTAATTGGGCCAAGAGGGTGGGCAGCAGCATGCGCGGGTCTTGGCCCGGCCCGTAGACATTAAACAGTCTGAGAATGCTGAGTTTGAAGCCGCAGTCACGGGCGTATTGTTCGGCCAATTGCTCGCAGAGGTATTTGCTGCGCTGGTAAGCGTGGTGCGGCTGAATCGGGTGTTTTTCGTCCACAGGTAAATACTGGGGTGGGCCGTAGACATAGGTCGAAGCCAGCACAAAGTGCTGAATGTTGTGGCGGCGGGCGTATTCGAGCAGATTTAAAGTGCTGAGAAAATTGGTGCGCCAGGCCCCTTCGGGATCGGCGTCAAAGGCAAAGGTCGTGCTGGCCCCTGCCAAATGCACAATTTGTTTCACAGGCGGCAGGCTCAAGACGGCATCGCGATCACAGAGGTCAAGTTCTTTGCGCCCAGCCAGGGCCAGACAGCCGCCCTGATCAACCAAATGGTCAGCCAAGTCCAAGGTCAAAAGCGGCGCCAAAAGCGGCGCCAAAACCCGGCCAATAAAGCCCCCGGACCCAGTTAATAAAACTGAAGGAAACGGTGTTTCAGCGCTCACGCGCCACCTGCTTTTGGGGCCTGGCTGTGCGCCGGATTCCAAAAACGCTCTTGGTGTTCGGAAAAGAGGGCCTGGGCCTCGGCATAGTCTTCGGGTCTGCCTATGTCGAGCCAAAGATCGTCGAAGAGGTAGGCATAAGGCGATTGCCCAGCGACAATCAGGGCCTTCATCAGATCGGGCAGATCCAAGCGCTGCTGGGGCGGGATATAGTCGAGAATCTGGGGCTTAAAAAAATAAATGCCCATGCTGACGTGGTAATGCAGCGTCGGCTTTTCGATATAATCGCGGATCTGCTGGTGCTCGTCCAATTCGAGCACCCCCAGGGTGATTGGCACGGCTTTGCGGTAGGTGCCAATGGTGGCCAGCCCGCCATGCTGAATATGAAAGTCAAACATCTCACGAAAATTCAGGGTGCAAAGCACATCGCCATTCATGACGAGAAAATCCTGGTCGAGGTTGGCCACCTGCCGGATCGGACCTGCGGTGCCCAGCGGCTCGCTTTCGCGCGAGTAGTCGATTTCCAGGCCGAGTTTTTCGCCATCGCCAAAATAGGTCTGGATGAGTTCAGCCAAATAGCCCACCGCCAGCGTGATCTGACTAAAACCCGCCTGTTTGAGCTGGGTGAGCACAATTTCGAGAATCGGCTTCTCGAGAATGGGCATCAGCGGTTTGGGAAAAACCGTGGTGTAAGGATAGAGCCGACTGCCTTTGCCTCCTGCCAAAATCACGGCGCGTTTGGGGCTGGCGGAAGCATGTGTAGAAACGTTCATGGGGCCACCTGTTTTCGGGCCTGCCACCAGGCCAAGGTGTCTTCAAGTCCCTGCTCCAGCGAGACCTGCGGCCGCCAATTGAGCAAAGTCGCAGCTTTGTCCAGATTGGCACAGAGATGTTCACGCAAGAAACAATCCAGACCAGGGCTTTCACCCACGATCAGGGGTTTGTGAATGCCCATTTGCGACATGACCCGTTCCGCCAATTGGGTGACCGACAGCTCCTGCCCGGAGCCAAAATGAATCACATCCACCGGCAAGTCGGCCTGCTCGGCCACGGCCAAAAAAGCCGAAACCGCATTGGCAATCGGGCTGAGATCAAGCCGGGCCGAGAGCGAAGGCAGTGAAATCGCCTCACAGAGGGGATCGCTGAGACGCTCAAACAACCAGGGCACCAAGGCTGAGGCGTGCTGGCGTGGGCCAAAAACCGGAAAGAGCCGCACCACACTTAGATTGAGCTGAAACGAGCGAAAAAAGCTCTCTGCCAGCATATCTGCCGCAATTTTGGAGGCCACAAAGGGCGAACGGCCCTGCAGGGGGTGTTTTTCGTCCACAGGCTGGTAGAGGGGATCGCCATAGACCTCAGCCGTCGAGGTGTGAATCACGCGGCAATCGTGGGCCAGAGCGGCATGGAGCAAATTGAGGGTGCCAGTGACATTGGTGTCGATATACGCGCGGGAGTGTTGGGCCGTAAAGCCGCGTGTGAGCGCCGCCAGATGGATGATCAGGGCCTGTTTTTGCACCAATTGGCGCATGCCTTCTGCATCACAGATATCGCCCCTAAAAATCTGCAATTCTTGAAAAACAGCAGGGGGTAAATCTTCGAGCCAACCCAAGCCTGATTCGGCATGAACCAAAGCCTGCACCTGCCAACCTGCAGACACCAAGGCTTCGCAGACATGGCTGCCCACAAAGCCACCGGCACCGGTGACCAGAACCTGATTCATAATTTACGCGTTAACTCCCAGGGAATCTCTGCTTCATGATACCAGATTCCGCTGGTTTCGATATCTCGGCAGGCGCGACACCTCGCTCCACTCAGCCAGCAGGGGAAAACGGACAGACTTGCAAGAAATCCACGTCTGTGGGGTAAAATGAAGTATAAGCACAGAGGAGGTAGCTCACATGGATGTTTCTCTTTCTGCTGGCACCCACGCCTTCAATCGCGTTGAAAAATCGGGCTTTGCCACACCACATTCCAACCGCCCTGCGCCCCCTGACCCCTACGATTTTCAGCAGGCCCTGGCCTTTTTTTTGCGCCCTCCCCAAGGCTCACTGGCCAACCAGAGCCAAGACCAAGAATCCCTGCTGACCATCAATCCCAACCTCAATCTCAAATTGATCACGCGTCTGCACCCGGGGGCCAGTTTGGTGCATGACCAAGGCCGCACCCGCCTGGAAATCGCAGAAGCCCCCCCCAAAGCGCCTGAGCAGCAGGTCAGCGACCAAAATGTGATGCAATGGGCTCAGTTTCAGACCTCCAAACCCGTTGAAATACAACAGCAACCCGTGATTTCAGCGCAGAGCCCCGATCTGGCTTTTGGCCAAACCCTGGCTCCCAGCAGTATGTCGGCCCTGTTCATGGGCCAAAGCGTGGCCCGAGGGCAATCATTGGCTCCCGAGAGCCTGAGCCGCTTGTTGCAGGGGCGGATTCCGCCCCCGCCAGTGGATGCCAGCGAAGAGGCCAAACGCTTGGCTAACGAATTTAGCCATTGGCAAATGGCGGCTTGAGCCAAGAAACGCTCAATTAGACCCAGCGCGCATCCGTCCAGAGCTGACGATCGGCATATTCTTCCATGAGATCTTGCAGTGCGGTTTTGACGGCCTCGCTGTTGGCCAGCCAGCGATCCCACTGGGCATCGGCTTTGTCAAAGCGGGCCGCAAATTCTGCGTCAGGCAAGTCAAAACCATGGGTGGCAAAATCCAGATCGCGGGCAATGGCCCGTTCAATGGCATCGCGCCAGATCAGACCCAAGATCGCCTGGGCAATGGCCTGGACCTCATCAGAGCAGGCCGCCACAGAGCTGGCCCCATCGGCCAAAAACAAGCTGGCACAAAAGAGCGGGCATTGCGAACAATAGGTGCGGGCATCCAGGGTGTCGTAATGGCCTTCTTTGTCGCTGTTGGGCAGGGGCAAATTCAGGGCCAAGACCTGCTCTGGGGATGTTTCAGGGGGGAGGCTCGCCGCCTGTAGAGCCAGAGGCCAGAGGTGCTGCTGGAGACATTCTCGCGCCAATTCTGAGAATAAGTCAGACATATTTTACTCCTAGCCAGCCCTAACAGGGCCTCTGTTTCAGACTTTTTACCCAGCCCTCTTCAGCATAACAAATTGGGCTTGGCAGAAAATAGGTTGACAAGAATGGGTTGACAAGATCAACCTGACTGACGCAGGCTATCTTTGTCTGAAAAACCCCAAAATGCAGGCTATCTTTGTCTGAGAATACGCCAAATGCAGGTTTTTTTTGAACAACTGAAAAGCTGGCTCGCTTGTTTATGCACAGCCCAATATGCACAGCCCAAATCGTTTTTTTTTGCCTATAATGGCAGAACACACCTTGCCCGAAAACGAAACAACCCAAAACCACCTGGAGGCCACCATGCCCTTGCTCCCCCACCTCGAACGCTACAGCATCAGCAAAGATTTGCCCGTGATTGGCACCGTGATTTGGCTACACGGCCTGGGCGCCAGTGGCCACGATTTTGAGCCGCTGGTGCCAGAACTCGGCCTCAAACAGAATCTGCGTTTTCTCTTTCCCCATGCGCCCAATAAACCTGTCACGATCAATGGCGGCATGGTCATGCCCTCCTGGTACGATATCCTCTCGATGGGCTTTTTGCGTCAGGTCAGCTGGCCCGAAGTCGAAGCCTCGGTGCAGGCTCTCAAAGACTTGATCGCTGCTGAAGCCCAAAAAGGCATTCCGTCTGAGCGGATTATTTTGGCCGGCTTCAGCCAGGGTGGCGCGATTGTGCTGCACACGGCTTTGCGGCTGGAGACAAAATTGGCGGGCATTCTTGCCCTCTCGACCTATTTGCTCGATCTCGACAAGGTGCCCCCCGCTGCTGGCTCGGCCAATGCCAAAAGCCCGCTGGAAATGATGCATGGCACTTTTGATCCGGTGGTGCCGTTTGCCTTGGCGGAGCGCTCGTCCGAAGCCATTCAAAAAGCCGGGTATGCCCTGCACTGGCAAACCTACCCAATGGAGCACCAGGTCTGCGACGTTCAGATTCGCGATTTGGCCAAATGGTACCAGGCCCGTGCAGCGGAGTTGGAGCAGCTCAGCTAGTTTCTCCAGCAAGGGAAAGCGCTCAAAAGGACATTCACAGAGATCTCAATAGCAAGCAAGCTGGTAAGATAAGAGCAGAAGATAATGAGAGGGATAGACATGAGCTTAACTGAAGAAAGCATGCGATTCTTAGAAGAGCAAATTCCAGAGCTCGCCGAAGCGGCGATTCGACAGGCTTACTGGGATGCACTTAACTCAGGAAGCTCTGTACTTGAATACGAAAATGGTGCACTTATTGAGGTTTTTCCAGACGGCACGCGAAAAACACTCAAACGTTTGCCACAGCAAGGCACAGTGACACCCGGCCAAACATTTAAAATTCAATGAATGAGACAACACCGCGCCTGCGCATGTTTGCTGGGCCAAATGGTTCTGGAAAAAGCACTATCAAGTCAGTCATCAGTTCAAAACTTCTTGGCATCTACATCAATCCCGATGAGATCGAGAAGGAACTGCTCACCAAAGGCCACCTTGATCTGAAAGGATTCGAGATTCAGACGCCGATGTCCGAAATTCGGACCTTCTTACAAAACTCAACACTCCTGAAAAAAACAGGCCTATCAGCCCAAATTGATTCAGTCAAGATTGAGAATCAGTGCATTTTCCTCGATGCAGACAAAGTCAATTCTTATTATGCCTCTGTCATTTCAGATTTTATCCGTCAGAAGTTAATCGAAGCAAGAAAGAGCTTTACCTTTGAAACGGTGATGTCTTCACCGGACAAAATAGAGCTGCTCCAGAAGGCTCAGGCCACAGGTTTCAGAACCTATCTTTATTATGTCGCCACTGAAGATCCAAACATTAACATTTATCGCATTAAACATCGCGTGAAAGCAGGCGGCCACAATGTGCCAGAAGAGAAAATTATCAGCCGTTATGAGCGTTCTCTCGACTTGCTTCTCAATGCAATTCGGAATACAAATAGGGCATATATCTTTGACAATTCCGGCCATCAGCAAATTTGGATTGCCGAAATCACAGAAGGAAGTAACCTTGAAATTCGGTCAAATCGCATGCCCTCCTGGTTCCAATCTGCTGTAATGAATAAAATTAGAAAATAATATCTGTATTAATCAGTAAAGCGGCATTCTTGCCCTCTCGACCTATTTGCTCGATCTCGACAAGGTGCCCCCAGCCACTGGCTCGGCCAATGCCAAAACCCCGCTGGAAATGATGCACGGCACTTTTGATCCGGTGGTGCCGTTTGCCTTGGCGGAGCGCTCGTCCGAAGCCATTCAAAAAGCCGGGTATGCCCTGCACTGGCAAACCTATCCGATGGAGCACCAGGTCTGCGACGTTCAGATTCGCGATTTGGCCCAATGGTACCAGGCCCGTGCAGCGGAGTTGGAGCAGCTCAGCTAGTTTCTCCAGCAAGGGAAAGCGCGCTCAAAAGGCCATTGCCAAAGCCGATAAAGGGGCAAAATTCATCGCCTGACACAGCGTATTGCCACCGACCAGGACAAATGGGAGTAAAATAGGAAAAGTAAATTTCTATTTTATGACCCTCGGGCTGTGTGCCCGCCTCAAAGGATGTACCGTCAAGATGTTGAAGTTATTGCAAAAGCTCGTAGGCGATCCCCACAAGCGCACAATTGAAAAGATCCAGCCGATTGTGGCTCAGATCAACAGTCTCGAAGATTCGATTCTGCCCCTCAGTGACGACGACCTGCGCTCCAAGACCTATGAGTTTCGCCAAAAGCTCGACAATGCCACCCGCGACCTGACCGACAAAGACAAAAAATACCAAAAAGAGCAGGAAATGCTCGCGGACATGTTGCCCGAAGCCTTCGCCGTCGTGCGCGAGGCCTCCCGCCGTGTCTTGAACCAGCGCCACTTCGATGTGCAGCTGATCGGGGGCATTGTGCTGCACCGCGGCCAAATTTCAGAAATGAAAACCGGCGAAGGCAAAACCCTGGTTTCGACCAGCCCTACCTACCTCAACGCCCTGGCCGGACGCGGCGTACACGTCGTGACAGTCAACGATTATCTGGCGGGCCGCGACTCGGAGTGGATGGGCCAGATTCACCGCTTTCTCGGCCTCAAGGTCGGCGCAATTTTGCACCATCTGACCCCCCACGAACGCCGCAAAGTCTATGCTGGCGACGTGATCTACGGGACCAATAACGAATTTGGCTTTGACTATTTGCGCGACAATATGTCGACCGAAATGAGCCAATGTGTGCAGCGCGAACTGCATTACGCCGTAATCGACGAAGTTGACAGCATTTTGATTGACGAGGCCCGCACGCCTTTGATTATTTCAGGCACCTTGGCCCAACCCGCCGAGACCTACCAACAATTCAACCGGATTGTGACCCGCCTCGAAGGCAAACAAAAAGACTACAACAAAAAGAAAAAACTGCTCGACGAAATCGACTACGAAGAAGATGAAAAAGACTGCGATTATGTGATCGACGAAAAGCAGAAAAATATTATTCTGACCGAGCAGGGCATTCTCAAGGCCCAAAAGGTCTTAAATATCCCCGATCTGTTTAGCGCCGAGCACCCCGAACACGCCCACCATTTGATTATCGCGCTCAAAGCCAAAGAGCTTTACCGCCGCGATGTAGAATACGTCGTGCGCCCCAATGAACGCGGCGAAATGGAAGTCGTGATCGTCGATGAGTTCACGGGCCGTTTGATGTTTGGCCGTCGCTACTCCGATGGTCTGCACCAGGCAATCGAAGCCAAAGAGGGCGTCAAAATCCAAGACGAAACCCAGACCCTGGCCACGATTACCCTGCAGAACTATTTCCGCCTCTACCGCAAACTCGGCGGCATGACTGGCACAGCGATTACAGAAGAAGCTGAGTTTGGCAAAATCTACAACCTGCCCGTGGTCGTGATTCCCACCAACCGGCCCGTGGTGCGCAAAGATCAGCCGGATGTTATCTACAAAAATATTCAGGCCAAATTCAAGGCTGTGGCGGATGAAATCGAAGAGATGCACAAAACCGGCAGACCCGTGCTGGTCGGCACGGTCTCGATTGAAAAATCCGAGCAGATTGGCGATGTGCTCAAGCGTCGGGGCGTTCCCCACAATGTGCTCAACGCCAAAAACCACGAAAAAGAAGCCGAGATCATTGCCCAGGCTGGCCGCAAAGGTGGGGTGACGATTGCCACCAATATGGCCGGTCGCGGGACCGACATTCTGCTCGGGGGCAATGCGGACTTTTTGTTGCTGCGCAAATTGCGCATGGAAGGCGAAGACCCTGATACCGTGGATCCCGCCCTCAAAGCCAAGCTCTTAAAAGATATCGAAGCGCAGATTGCCGCGGAACGCGACGATGTGCGCAGTGTTGGGGGCTTACACGTGATCGGTACCGAGCGCCACGAATCCCGGCGTATCGACAACCAATTGCGGGGCCGTGCGGGCCGTCAGGGTGACCCCGGCTCCAGCCGCTTTTTCCTCTCACTCGAAGACGATTTGATGCGCATGTTTGGCGGCGACCGTGTCTCAAAAGTCATGGACATGCTCAAGGTCGAAGAAGACGAGCCGATTGAATCGGGTATGGTCAGCAAAGCGATTGAAAACGCCCAGAAAAAAGTCGAGATGTACCATTTTGGCGTACGCAAAAGCATTCTCGAATACGACGAAGTCATGAACAGCCAGCGCACGATCATCTACCAACAGCGCCGCAAGATTCTCGAAGGCGACAGCCTGCGCCCCGTGGTCGAAGAGATGATTACCCGCAATATGGAAGACATGTTGGGCCGCTATGCCCAGAACGGAATTCCCCAAGAAGAGTGGGATCTGCCTGGCTTGCACCAGGAATTGTCGCACCATATTCCGCTCTTGGGCTCGATTCATCTCGATGAATTGCGCATTCCTATCGAAGGCCTGCAGGTCTTTTTAAAAGATCAGGCCCTCGATGCCTACGAAGCCAAAGAGACCATTTTGGGCGAAGAGTTGATGCGCGATCTGGAGCGCATGGTGATTCTGCGTGTGATCGACCAAAAGTGGATCGACCACCTCCACGAAATGGATGCCTTGCGCGAAGGGATTGGTCTGCGGGCCTACGGCCAAAAGGATCCCCTGATCGAATACAAAAAAGAGGCCCGTGGCATCTTCCAGGAGATGATGACAAATATCCGCACAGAAGTGGTCACCACCCTCTTCCACATTCAGGTTGAATACCAGATGCCGATGATGCCGGGCATGATGGATATGGGTGTGGAATACGAAGAGCTGGGCCCAGATCCAGACCTGCCTCAAGAGTTGATGAATCTTGGCGCACTCGGCATGCTGGGAGCCGGTCTGCCGATGTTGGGTATGGAGGCCGGGGATATCCCTGAGGCCGAAGAAATTCAAAGCCTGGGCTTTGACGGCAGTGACCCCGTCTAAGTTTTAAGTTTCGTTTTTGACTCCCGGTTCAGGAGGCACCTGAACCGGGAGTTCTGTTTTTTGCCAAGCCGCCAACAGCGTTTGCAATTCGGCCAGCAGGGGCTGGTAATCAACCGGTGCCAACGAGGCAAAACGCAGTTGATTGAACAAAGCTTGTATTTGCTCAAAGGAATTATGCAGCTCGGGGTGCTCTGTCGCAATTTGCAAGCCAATTTCACCAAGGGTCTGGGTCTGGGCCGTTGAAATACCCCGACGAGCCAATTCCTGCTCAAATTGGCTGTTTAACGCCGCCAATTGCGGCTCCAGGGGCAAATAATTTAGCTCACCCGGTGTCGGTTTCGCTTGAATGGGTTTGGCCCGCAGCCGCTTTAAAAAGGCATTGAGGCCGCCAAGCACAACCAGCACCAGATAAAAACCAGGTTGGCTGAGCAAAGCCAGTGCACCTGCTTGCAAATTGCTGAGCAGGTCTTGCCACTGCAACCCAACGCCCACACTCAAACGCGCTTTTAAGAGGCTGAAAAACAGGCGAAGACCATCAAATTGGCGCTGCAAGGCATTAAAGATATCTGCTTTTTCGAGCAGGGCATCCAATTGCTGGCCGGGAGTTGGATCAAAAGGCACCCAAGTACCAGAATGGGAGTCAAAGACCTCGACCCAGTCATGGGCCTGCTTTTCACGCACCACCCAGGTTTGGCTCAGGGGTACATGCTCCATGCCACGCCAGCCACTGACCAAATGGGCGGGAATATCCAGGCTGCGCAGCATCAAAACCATGCCTGAGGCAAACCAAGAGCAATAAGCGGGTTTGCGGTTCAGGACAAAGTCCACGGTGGGGTCCACATCAGGGGGCACAGGCTGGGTTTGCAAACTGTAACGAAAATTCTGTTTAAACCACTGCTCCAAACGGGCTGCTTTTTCAAGGGGCGAAAGGGCACCCTGTGTAATTTCTTGCGCCAGGGGGCGCAGGGCCAGGCGCACATCAAAGGGCACCCCCAGATTTTCTTTGCGCAGCTCAGCGCCTTCGGGCAAAACAGGAGAAAAACCCTGTTCCACCCAGGCCCAATAGTCCAACTCCAAACTCTGCCGCTCCTGGCGCAAGAGTCCATACTGGTTTTGATAGACCGGTGCGTGACTGGGAATGGCCGCCAAAGAGGCCTGAGCGGGTAAAAATAGCAAGCCATTGTGGTGGTTTTTGAGCTGGATTTGGGCCCAAAAACCGGTCTCACTGGGGCGGTGATCCGAGCCGGGAATGATCAAAAATTCCTTTTTAAACAGCGGAGCTTTGGTTTGCGGTACCGGGCCATTTAAGAGCAGAGGCACGGTGATATAGTCCTGTGGAGACCAGAGCCCTTTGTGGTAGGCCGTGAGCACATTGCCACGGAGGTATTCCAGGGGTCGGGGAGAGTTAACCAGCAGCGCGATCCGCTCCGAAAGTTGAATATTGGCATTGCCCTGCAGATGGGTGGTGCCAGAAAAGCCGCTCCAACCCGACTGCTGGCGCATCACAAACTCGGAAAAATTTTCCGAGAAACTGTCATCCACCCATTCCGTCAGAGCGATAATATTGGTCGTGAGCAGGAGAAAGACGCCAAAAGACAAGAAGACGTGAAAGACATATTTGTGTTGATTGAGCAGAGAGGGACGGGAACGCCAACCTGCCGACAAAGGCAAGCGTGAGAGCACAAAGGCCGTGATAAAACTCAAAACCAACCAGATATATGCCAGCTTGTACGAAGCCAACCCTGTAAATACGGTCGAAAAAAGCAAAAACAGACCGATCGAAAAAAACAGCCAATCAAAGCGGCGCGATGACCAAGAGTACCATTGCAAGACAATCATGGCCAAAAGACAGAGGCCCAGGGCCTGAAACTGGCGTTGACTGTATATCAGGACAAAGGTCTCCGCTGAATCAGCGTAAATCACAAAATAGGCAAAGAGAAAGGAAAACAGAGCGCCAATAAAAAAAGTTTGGGGCTTGGGACGCAAAAGCAGGGGCGTACGATAGGCAAAAGCCACGCTCAGCAAAACCCCCAAAGCGCCCAGCCAGCGGGCAGGCGCCTGCAAAGACCAAACCCCCAAGGCTGAGGCCAGCAGAAAAAAATACAAAACCGGCGGACGTGTTTCGTTCATAAGACAATCTTCCGCCAGGCTTCTGCAGAGAAGGCCATCACACCCGGCAAATCTGGTGGTTCTGCATCTGCTTCAGCGGGCGATTGAATCAAGAGGACCTTCAAAACCAATCCCTGTTCCCGCAGCATTTGCAAGAGGGCTTTGCGCTCTTCATCCCACCTTAAGAGAATTACCACCATGGCACTCAATTCAAAGATATGCGGCTGCACTGCGCTTTTGAGCAATTCGGTTTGAAATTCTTGCACACCCTGAATCGAGGCCAAAATTTCGAGTAGGTATTCCAAACGGGTGTGGGCATTGCCCGTGGGAAAGTGGTAAATCTCATGGCCCGCAGCAAAGATATCGATTAAAAATTCCTGGCGCGCAATCCATTCAGAGATGCTGGCCACCAGCGAAATTCCCGCTTCAAGCTCTGGATTGACACTGTCTGGCTCAGTAATCTGGGTATCGAGAATGACACCGAGGCGAATAAAATACTCCTCTTGGTATTCGCGCACCATCAATTTGCCGGTTTTGGCCAGGGCGGGCCAATAGATCTGACGCGGGGGATCGCCCTCCATATATTGGCGAATGCCCCGAAACTCCAAAGCCTCTCCCTGTTGCTGACTCAGCACCTGACCGCCACTTTGGTATTTCCGCATCAGATCGAGCTGCAAATAGGTCAAAATGCGGTATTCGGGATAGACCAATTGTTGCCCATTTAAAGGCCAGGGGGTGCGCCAATAGAGAATATCAAAAGGAAAAGTCGAGATCACCACCAATTGGTGGCAGAGGTAGGTGCCGCGTCGGGCCAGTTCACCGCGAAATTTGAGCAAGACACGCTGACCCGGTTCGAGCACATCCAGAGCGCTGAGACAGGGCAATACCAAAAGCCGCTGTTGCGGGGTGCGCAAGACCAATTCAAAGCTGAGATGGTAGAGATTGCGCTTGCCCAGATAACTTAGCCAAACCTGAATCTCAGCTTCGGCCCCCGAGATCACAGGGGCCCGTGAGACAGATTGGATCTCAAAGGCCCGGGGCCGGTGCCAGAAGCCCTCAAAGACCACCACGGTCCACAGAGCGGTCAAAGAGACCATCAAGACATAGATCAAAATTTCAGTGCCGACCATGCCCAGCGAGATTGAAAGAATCATCAGCAAAAACAGGGCCTTGCCTGCGGGGGTCAGGTGGGTTTCATAGACCGATTGCAGCAGCGAAAAGGCATTTTTTTGCTGGTAGCTTTTGACCTGATTCAGCAGAGAACCCCAGAGCGATCTGCCCGACATGCTGAAGACTCCCTGTTTTAGCGCGGCACCGCGACTTGTTCAAGACATTCCAGAACCACATCGACTTTGCCAATCCCCTGATAACGGGCTTTGGCATCCAATTGCAAACGGTGGGCCAAAACAGCCGCCGCCAGGCTTTTGACATCTTCGGGCAAAACATAATCGCGCCCAGCAAGCAGGGCATGGGCTTTGACCGCCTGAAACAAAGACAAACCCGCACGCGGACTGGCACCCAACTGAATCGCAGCATGTTTGCGCGTGGCATCTACCAATTTAATAATATAGGCCCCAATGTCACGGTGAACGGCGACATTTTGCACAGTTTTTTGAAAAGCACAAATCTCAGAAGGGCTCAAGACAGGTGTCAATTGCTCCAGGGGCAAACTGTGTTCATGATCGTAGAGCATCGCCAATTCCTGCTCCAGGTCGGGGTAACCCAGACGCAGGCAGAGCATAAAACGATCAAGCTGGGCCTCGGGCAAAGGGTAAGTGCCTTGGTATTCGACCGGATTTTGGGTGGCGATCACCATAAACGGTGATTCCAGGGTATAAGCCTGACCGTCTACCGTGATCTGTTGCTCAGCCATGACCTCCAACAAACTGGACTGGGTGCGGGGAGAGGCACGGTTAATTTCATCTGCCATCAAAATCTGGGTAAAAACCGGGCCCGATTTAAAGTGAAAGGCATGATCCACCGGATTGTAAATCGAAGCGCCAATCACGTCTGAAGGCAAGAGATCCGGCGTAAACTGAATGCGCCGAAACTGACAGCCCGTAGCCAAGGCAAAGGCTTTGGCCAAAGTTGTTTTGCCGATGCCCGGAATGTCTTCGAGCAGAACATGCCCCCCAGCGAGCAGGGCAATCAACATCTGATCGACCTGATCTGGTTTGCCCAGAATCACCCGGTTTAAAGCTGTACGCAGGGCCTGCAGCTTGGGATGAACCTCACTGAGCGCATCTGGTGACACGGAATCAGACGACAGGCTTGCTTGTTTTGGCACTGGATGGTGGCAATTCTGGTAAAATTTTGGTTTCAGATGGCAGCTCTCCGGTTAAAGCAGACAAAAAAGCCACAATGCTATCAATTTCAGAGGGGTCCATACTCAATCCCAATTGGGTCTCGCCCATAATTTTGACCGCCTCTTTGAGTTCCCAGACTGCCCCGTCGTGAAAATAGGGATAGGTGCGCGTGATATTGCGCAGCGAAGGCACCTTAAAGACAAATTTGTCTTCTGCTTTTTTTGTCAGATCGTATTTGCCGCCATCTTTGCGGTTGGCATAGGGTTTGATAATGCCAAATTTCTGGGCCATTCCCCCGCCGACCGCCACGCCGCTGTGGCAGGCTGTACAGCCTTTATTGATAAAGGTCTCCAGGCCCTGTTTCTCTTCTGGCGTCAGCGCCTCGGCTTTGCCTTTTAAATAATCGTCAAAGCGGGAAGGCGTGACCAAGGTGCGTTCAAAGGCCGCGATTGCCTCAGCCATATTCTGGTAGGTCACTGGTTTTTCGCCCTCGGGAAAGGCTTTTTTGAAATGATCCTGATAGCCTTCAATACTGCCCAGTCGGGTCACAACCTCTGCCTCATTGGGCATGGCCATTTCCACAGGGTTCAAAACGGGGCCTTTGGCCTGCTCGGTCAAATCTTTGGCACGCAGATCCCAGAATTGGGCGGTGTGAAAGCCGGCATTTAAAACGGTCGGCGAATTGCGCGAACCTGTTTTAAAACCGTGGCCAAGTGAAACAGAGCGGTTGTCCACCCCGGCACTGGCCAGATTGTGACAGCTATTGCAGCTAATGGCCCCACTTTTGGAGAGGCGTGGATCGTGGAAGAGCTGTTTGCCCAAAGCCACTTTTTCGGGACTATCGGTCAGGCCTGCCGGAGCAGGTATGCGCTCTGGTAAGGGGGCAAACAGCCCTTTGGCCTTGGTCCAGAGGGTTTTATCCTGGGCACTCATGCTTGCAGCAGAATCAGCCGCATTACTGGCTTCAGAAGCTGTTTTTTCAGGTTTTTCGGCAGGCGCACAGGCCAAACCAAAACAGATCCAGAAACCGAAGATCATGGACACAGCAGCGCGTTTCATGGGGAGACACTCCTTGTTCAGGCTATGCCTACAGTTTAACAGGAATCAGGGCCGCTCGAAATTATGCCCAGTGGAAAAGCAATCGGGTTATACTTCAAAACATTGATAAATAAAGGACAGACATGCCATGAGCCCAGATCTTCTGAAAACCTTGCAAGAGCGAGGTATGTTAGAGCAGATTTCAGATCCCGAGGGCATCAGCCAAGCCCTGGCGCAGGGCCCTGTCACTTTGTATATTGGCTTTGACCCCACCGCCACCAGCCTGCATATCGGCAATTTACTGCCGATTATGCTCTTGGCCCATTTTCAACGTGCAGGGCACCGCCCAATCTGTCTGGTCGGGGGCGCCACAGGTATGATTGGCGACCCCAGCGGGCGCAGCAGTGAGCGCGTGCTTTTGACCAACGATAAAGTGCTCGAAAACGTCAACAAAATCCGCACCCAACTCGGTCGTTTTCTGCGTTTTGAGGGCCCCCAAGCGGCGCTGATGACCAATAATCATGACTGGATCGCCCCCCTGAGTTATATCGACTGGCTGCGCGATGTGGGCAAACATTTCAGCGTCAATTACATGATCGCCAAAGAGTCGGTCCGCCGCCGCCTCGAAGACCGCGACCAGGGCATTTCGTATACCGAATTCAGCTATATGTTGCTGCAATCCTACGACTTTTTGCATCTCTTCCGCACAGAGAATTGCAAAATTCAGGCTGGGGGCAACGATCAGTGGGGCAACATCACAGCAGGGATTGATCTTGTACGCAAGGTGACCGGACAAACCGCTTACGGCCTCACCATACCGCTTTTGACCACTGCCAGTGGAGAAAAGTTTGGCAAATCTGCAGGCAACGCTGTCTGGCTTGATGCTGAGATGACCTCCCCTTACCAGTTTTACCAATACTGGATTCAGGCCGATGATCGCGATGTCGAACGTTATTTGCGCATTTTCAGCTTTTTGGAATTGGACGAAATAGCAGCGATCTGCTCAGAACACGCCGAGAAGCCCGAATTGCGCTTGGCCCAGAAGCGTCTGGCATCAGAAGTGACCACGATTGTCCATGGTGCCGAAGCGGTCGACAAAGTGCTGCAAGCCACCGAAGTGCTCTTTGGCCGGGAGATCAATGGCCTTTGCGATGCCGATTTACTCGCGATTTTTGCCGATGTGCCCTCCACCCAATTGGAACGCAGCCGCCTCGGTGGGGATTTGACACTGACCCAACTGCTGCGGGAAACAGGTCTGAGCGCCTCCAATGGTGAAGCCCGCCGCCTGATACAAGCAGGCGGGGTCTATCTCAACAACCGCAAATGCAGCGATCCGCAAATGCAAATTGATGCAAGTAGCTTGGCCTCTGAGACCACCTTGGTTTTACGCAGTGGCAAAAAAAATTATCATCTGGCCCGATTTAAAGCCTAAAGCCAGACACGCCGATCAGAGGGTGTAATGGCGAGCAGTAATCTGTTAAAATGTTAGTTTGACACGTCTGATTGACACCTTTATTCGAGTTTATTCGAGATATTTGCACAGAAGGGCTGCCCGTAGCTGAATCATGTCCGCACAAAAAAAATACTGCCTGGAGTGCTTTGCAATCATTGATGCAGAGCTTGAGACCTGCCCGCAGTGTGGTTATGTTCAGCCCACAGAGTACAACCCCCTCTATTTGAAGCCCCCGTTTCGGCTCAACCGCCAATACGTGATTGGCAAGGTGCTCGGGCACGGCGGGTTTGGCATTACCTATCTTGGTTTTGATCGCCACCTCAATACCCGTGTTGCCATCAAAGAGTATTTTCCAGCTGAATTTGCCAGTCGGGCCCCCGATGGCCAGCAGGTCATTCCTTACAGTGGCGACAAAAGTGAATTGTTTAAATTGGGCCGAGACAAATTTATCGCAGAGGCCCGCCTGCTGGCTTCGCTACGCAGCCCACATATCGTGCGCATTCGCCATTTCTTTGAAGAGTGTAATACCGCTTATTTTATTATGGAATACCTCGAAGGTGACACCCTGAGCCAGCATGTGGCCAATCAGGGCGGGCGAATCAAACCCGAAAAAATCAAAGGCCTGCTGCTGCCCCTCTTGGAAGCCCTCGAAGAGGTTCATGCCAAAAACTCTTTCCACCGCGATATCAAACCCGACAATGTCTATGTGACCAGCAAAGGCCAGCCCATTTTGCTCGACTTTGGTGCGGCCCGTCAGCAGATGTCGGGTGCAACCACCAATTTATTGGCCTATTTAACCCCTGGTTTTGCCCCCGCTGAACAGTACTCCACCAATGGCATTCAGGGACCTTGGACAGATATCTATGCCTTGGCCGCCACCATGTATTATGCCCTGACCGGGAATATCCCACCAGTTCCCCATGACCGGATGATGGGTGACCAGGAATTGATCCGCCCCTCGGCCCTGGGCGTGCAGATCAACCCCAAAGACGAAGAATGGCTGATCCAGGGTTTGGCCCTGAAATGGAGCCAACGCCCCGAAAATATTGCTCAATGGCGCAAGATGATCGAAGCGGCAGATAGCGCATCTGCCCCGATGAATAATTTTAAGCGTTCAGAAGAAGAAAACTTCATGCGGATCGCGATTTTGCCGCGTTTGGTTTCGCGTTTTTTAACGCCGACAGCAGAAGCCGAGATCCATGAATCGGCCGGATTTATGGAAATCTCCCGTGAACGGGTAGAAACCCTGATCGAAGAAGCCCTGATGATGACCGGCTCGACCCGCCGCGACCCAGATGCAGAAAAGCGCAAGGAACAAGAGCGCCGCAAACAATTAGAAGAAGACCTAAAGCGTCGCCAAGCCCGTGATGCAGCGGATGAGGCTCACCGGCAGGAGCAAAGACAAAAACAAGAAGCCGAACAAAAACGGCAAGAAGAAGAGCAACAACGCAAACAAGCAGAGCAGCGCAAACAAGAAGAGGAAAAACGGGCAGCAGAACGGGCTCAGCAAGAGGCTGCGCGACGGGAAAAGGCCCTGAGGCAATCACAGAAACAACAGACAGCAGCAGCCAAAGAGCCCGTGGCCGAAGCCCCAAAACCCGAAACACCCGGCAAGGGCAAACCCCACAAGCCGCCACCGGCCACACCTCCTCCCGCAGCGCCGCCCCCCACAGCGGATATCCCCCCTGCAGCAAAGGTCAAAGCGCCTCCGCGTTTTACCAATTTGATGGGCATGGATTTTGTCCTGGTCGAACCCGAAACACAGGCCTTTCAAATGGGCAAAGCAGATAATCACTACAACGTCATTCTGAGCCGCGCCTATTATTTGCAAACCACACCCATTACCCAGGGCCAGTGGCGCATGGTCATGGGCATCAATCCCTCCCGCTTTCAAGGTGACGAATGGCGCCCGGTTGAACAGGTCAGTTGGGATGATTGCCAGATCTTTATTCAGCGCTTGAATTCACTCAAAGAGGGCAATTACCGCCTGCCAACCGAAGCAGAATGGGAATATGCTTGCCGCTGGGGACAAAAAACAGCCTATGGCTTTGGCGATACAGAAGAAGAGTTGCTTGAAAATGGCTGGTTTGACCGCAATTCCGAAGGCAGCACCCATCCTGTTGGCTTAAAAAAGCCGAATAAATGGGGCCTTTACGATATGCACGGCAATGTCTGGGAATGGACCCAGGACCGCTTTTCAGCCTTTCCCACAGGCACCTTTACCGATCCCAAAGGCTCAGACAGTGGCGCTTCACGCGTCATGCGCGGAGGCAGTTGGAATCTGGGTGCCAGCTATTGCCGGGCCGAAAGCCGCAATTATGAGATTCCCAGCTACCGCTTTCAGAATCTGGGCTTTCGGCTGTTGCTCGAAATCAAAATTTAAACAGAGGCCCCAAAAGGCATCTCTTCTTGCGGCAGCACATGTAACGGTTGCGTGCGCCAATAGGCTGCCAGGGCCAAGCCTGAAATCAAATGCCAAACACCCCACCAAGCACAGATGAGCGCCATACCACCCAAGCCGTCAAAAAAGTTAAAGACCAAAATCAGACCAAAACCCGCATTTTGAATACCCACCTCAATAGCCACTGAACGGGCATCGTAAGGCGGAAGCTTGAACGCTCGGGCAGTAAAATAGCCTGTAAACAGCGCCAAGCCATTGGTAATCGCCACAATCCAAGCAGCCATACCAATATACTGAATAAAATAACCCAGATTTTTGCTCAGGGCCAGGCCGATAAAACTGACCAAAAAGAGCAGCGAAAAGATCTGAAAAGGTTTTTTGAGTTTTTGCGCTACCTGTGGGTATTTGAGCTGTACAGCCATACCCATCAGCAAAGGCAAAAGTAAGATCTGAAAAACGGTCACAAAGATATCCACCGGGTCCATTTGAATGCTTTTGAGTAAAGTCGCTGTGCCCGGAGTTAAGCTCCCCCAAAAACTCAAATTGAGGGGAGTCATAAAAATTGAAACAACGGTCGAAACCGAAGACATAGTAACAGAAAGTGCCACATTGCCGCCCCCAAAATGGGCCAAAAAATTAGAGAAATTGCCACCGGGACAGGCAGCCACCAGAATCAGTCCCAGTGCAATACTGGGTTGGGGTTTGAGCAAGAGGATCAACACAAAGGCCAAAGCAGGCAAGAGAAAAAACTGACAGGACAGACCAATCAGCGATGCCCGAGGCGAGCGCAAGACCCGGCGGAAATCATCGGGATGCATATCCAAAGCCACGCCAAACATGATCACCGCAATGGCCAGATTCAAGATTTGCAAGCTTTCTGCGCTAAAATTCAGGCGAACCGAATCGATATCCATGAAGGCCTCACTGCAAAAGATTTGTTTTAGCATACCATGGGGGTTGCTCGGGTTTAAGGTCGCCAGATCTTCTGCAATTGGTACTTCCATTCACAGAGACAGCCACCAGCCACATGCCCACAGGGCAGCAGGTAATAACGGGACTGCTTTTGAATATTCTTTTTGATCAGGGGCCAATCCTGCCATTGATCCGAGCCAAAGGTCAAGCTGAGCAAAACGCGCAGGCGATCAGAGGGCCCATAGGGCTGCGTGCTGTGTAAAAAACCCGTGCCAAAGATCAGGGCCTGATGGGGACGGTAGTGATAGGTTTGGATCTGTCCAGAGCTGTCTTCGTAGAGCAGGTGGCCGTGTTCGGCACTTAATTCAAACAGCGGAACAATCAGGGTAAAGGCTGCGGCCCCGAGATGGTAATCGTAATGCCAAAGGGGCTTGGGGGCCTGTTTTCCGACCACAAAAAAGCCCCCATACATGCGCAGCGAACGCGAAGGACGTGTCTTTTCGGCAAAGAGTTCGGCCAAATTGAGTTGCTCATACAACCGCAGAAACAATGACAGGGTCAGGGCTGTATTCGCCGAGAGCCAGAGCAGGGGATAGTCTTCATACGAAAAAAGATAATAGGGGCTCTCGCGTTTGGCAATTGGCTGCCGAAGCAAACGCCCACCCTGAAAGAGCAAAGTCTGTTCAGGGGCATTTAAATAGGCGCTCAGATCCTGGTAAAAACTCTGACGAAAGGGCTCCAGCCAGCGCGGGTCAAAATCCAGCGTAAAGGCATTGAGAGCTGAGGCGATTGGTTTGAGAGCGCGCGAATGTGACATGATGCTGGATTTTAGCAGGTGTTTGGTTTCAGGTGTTAGTTTTTAGGCAAGACTGGTGAGCAGAGCTGGGGAAATACCTTCCGGCTGCTGCCTAAAACCCAAAACCGAGAACCTAACCCCTGCCCTACTCGTGTTATCCTGAAGGAGATGTTTATTCATAAGGAGAGTATAGATTATGGCTATTCGTGTTGGTATTAACGGATTTGGTCGCATTGGGCGTCAGGTTTACCGCGCCGCCGCAGACATGAACGATATTGAAATTGTGGCAGTCAACGATTTGACCAACGCCAAAACCCTGGCCCATTTATTAAAATACGACTCGGTCCACGGCATTTTTCCGGGTGAAGTCAAAGCCGAAGGCGACACCATTTACGCCAATGGCAAAGCTCTCAAGGTGCTGAGTGAGCGCGATCCCGCCGCTTTGCCCTGGGGCGAATTGGGCGTAGATATTGTAATTGAATCCACGGGTCTGTTTACCGATGCCGCCAAAGCAGTGGCCCACCGCAACGCTGGCGCCAAAAAGGTCATTATTTCTGCGCCCGCCAAAGGCGAAGACATCACCATCGTACTGGGTGTGAACCATGAAAAATATGATCCCCAGAACCACCACATCATCTCCAATGCCTCTTGCACCACCAATTGTCTGGCCCCTGTGGCCAAACCTCTGCACGACAAGCTGGGTATTGTCCGCGGGCTGATGAATACAATTCACTCTTATACCAATGATCAGCGCATCCTCGATTTGCCCCACGAAGATCTGCGCCGGGCCCGCGCTGCGGCCATGTCGATCATTCCCACCACGACCGGTGCCGCCAAAGCCGTGGGTCTGGTCATTCCCGAACTCAACGGCAAACTCAATGGCATGTCCCTGCGGGTTCCCACCCCTGACGTATCAGTGGTCGATTTGGTCTGCGAAGTCAGCAGAGACACCAGCATCGAAGAAGTCAACCAAATCCTGCGCGACTTTGCTGCCTCAGCTTACCCCAATGTGCTCAAGGTCTCTGATGAGCCGTTGGTCTCCATGGACTACAAGACCTGTCCCATCTCTTCGATTGTGGATTCGGCTTTAACCATGGTTTTGGAAAAACGCATGGTCAAAGTCATCTCTTGGTATGACAACGAGTGGGGCTATTCCAACCGCGTAGTGGATTTGGTTCACTATGTGAGCAAATCGCTCTAAACCCAGACAGATTTAAAGGCCCCTGCACCAGCGGGGGCCTTTTCTTTGGGACCAAAATAGCGTCGGGACAAAAGCAATTAACTTTGGTAACTTAAGTCTTTAAGTGTTTTTTGCTGAAGGCTTCGTAATCCATGGTCCGGTAAGAGCCGGTTTCAATAAATTGCAACATGCCTCTAAATTCCTTGGGGCCGAGATAGCCAGGAATTTTGCCGATCACTTTGCCATCGGGCTCCATAAAAACCAGGGTGGGGAACCCCTGTACGCCATGAGCGGCGGTCAATTCCCGCTCAGTCATAACTTTGCCCTGATGGGTGACCTTATCTTCAGAGCTCTCAGTCACACGCACAGCCACAAATTTTTTCAATTGGGCCTGCACTGTACTATCGGTAAAGGTCTCCTGATCCATTTTGCGGCAATAGCCGCACCAAGTGGCATAAAACTGGACAAAGACGGGTTTTTTCTTTTTTTCAGCCTCTTGCAGGCCTTGATTATAGCTGCGCCACTTAACCGGCCCAGACACAGTTTTGGCAGTCGCTTCACCCACTTCTTCCATGCCCATTTTTTCAGGCAGGATCGAAAGACCCATGCCTCCCACAGCCAGCAGGCCAAAAACCAGTAAAGACGCGAACAAAGGACTTTTTTTCATTGGGCCACTCCCAGATCAGACTATGCTTTTAATCTTAACAGGTCTGGGGCTTATTTGTAATTTGAAATGCCGCTTACTTCTGATGCTCAGCGGCTTCTTTGGCCAAGGTCTCACCCTGGTGGATCAGGGCCTGGGCCAAGTGCTCAGGCTTGATATATTTCATGCGGATCAAAATTTCACCCAGAAGCAGTTTTTCGTCACTCTGTTGTTTGAGTGCCTGTTGTAATTGGGTTTTTTGGAGGTGGCCCTGTTGAATCAGAATATCGCCAATGCGATTGCTGCTTCCCCCTTTAAACATATTCAAAAGCTTAAACCCAAGCGAATTGCGGGGAATGCTCAAACCTGCACTGGGCTGGTAGTGTTTAAGTGCCACTTTGTCGGTGGGGTCAAAGTGCAAAGCCACCTTGAACTCCGCCTGGGCATAGCCCCCCCATTTTTTCTTCTCCAAAGCCATTCCCAATTGACTGTGGTATTTGGCCACGTCGTTACAGAGCCGAATCGCCTCTTGGTATTCTCGCACAGAGTCATCAAGCTGATTTTTGGCCTCAAATTGTTTGCCCTGTCTAAAATGTCCTTCGGCCTGTTCTTTGCGGGCCTGCAGGGCTTTTTCTTCGGCTTGTGGATTGGTTTGTGGGCGGGGAGGGGCACCCGGAAAGGGACGGGTGCCAGAGGGGGGGGGTGGCGCCGCTTTGGCTCTTTCGGCTTCGCGGGCCCGCTCTTCGGCCTCACGCACGCGCTCAAGGGTGCGTTCATAGTCTTTGCGTTTAAACGGGTCACGCAGAACATTAAATGCATAGCTGATATGAATAAAGGCCTGCTCAGCTTTGCTCTTGAGCTCGGGATCAGAAAACATATCCGGGTGGGCCAATTTGGCCAGTTTTTTATACGCCATACGCACATCTTCAGGACTGGCTGTGAATTCCAGGCCCAAAACCCTGAAGAGGTCTGACTCTTGAATAATTGTGTCGAGCTGTGAGTTTTCCATAGCGACTCTACCCCAATAAGCCTCTAGTTTACCTGAACTCTTTGATTCTGAGGAGATCCCCTTAAAGTCTGCCCGTGGGCGGGGGGTCTGTGTTAGACTGAACAAAATTAGACTCAACAAAAATAGACCGCAGACAAGGATGGACAATCCCGATGATTCGATTTGAAGAAGATGATGAAGATGATGAAAAGAGCCCTGTGAAGGATCTCTTGGAAGGTCTTTCAGATACCCGGCTTTTTCATAAAAAATTTCTCGAAAAGCGCAAAGTCTTTCTCTGGGGTCCAGTCATGGATGCCTCTGCCCGCGACGTCGTCAACCGCCTGATGTACCTGGAGTCCGAAAAACCCGGTGAAGAAATTACGCTTTATATCAACAGCCCCGGTGGCGTGGTCACCTCAGGCATGATCATTTATGACACGATCAAAATGATCTCCTCACCCGTCTCCACCGTTTGTA
Source organism: Candidatus Sericytochromatia bacterium (assembly GCA_044356335.1). Classification (GTDB taxonomy): domain Bacteria; phylum Cyanobacteriota; class Sericytochromatia; order UBA7694; family UBA7694. The sequence goes on along the minus strand of JBIKWL010000044.1, from coordinate 14,026 downwards.
TGGGTTTGGCCGCTTCGATGGGTTCAATTCTGCTCTCCGTCGGCGAAAAGGGCAAACGCTATATCTATCCCAGTGGCAGGGTCATGATCCACCAGCCCAGCATTGGCGGTGTGATTCAAGGTGCTGCGGCAGATATCGCGATTCATGCCAAAGAAATTGTCAAAACCAAAGAAATGGGCGCGCGAATTCTGGCTGAAAACTGCAACCAGAGCTTTGACAAAATCATGAAAGATTTTGACAGAGACTACTGGATGGATGCCCGCGAATCGTTGGAGTACGGCATTGTCGACGCCATAATCGACAAAATCGACTTCTAAAATACCCGCCCCAAATGAAAACCGGCTGCAAGCAAATAGCAGCCGGTTTTGTTTTGGCTGTTTTCTAACAGTGGCAAGGAGGACCAACCAAAGGCCAATTAAGGCTGGGGTACCCCATTCAGCGAATACCAGGCAAAGACAATCCCCATCATACACAGGGTCAAGGTTCCAAAACCCGAGCGCATCAATTTATTGCGCTCAACTGGGTCTTGCTCTTTAAAACCCGCCACAAACATACTCAGGGAGATATAGCCAAATCCGGCTGAAACCAAAAACAAGAACCAAGGCATGACTTAGCTCCCGTGTTTGGGGTGATGGCGAAAGAGCTGTAAAAGAGAGGCGTTGAGCTGGTCTGCCAATTGATCAATCGCCAAGCCTACCCATTGGGTATCCCGTTCTGAAAAATGCCCGTCCTGTACCACCTGTTTGAGCGATTCTTGCAGGAGAATGACCGCCATCTCAAAACTGATCAGAGAGAGCTCTGTCGAGCCATCGTGAATATCACGGGTCAGACGCAGGGGCAGCAGCTCGCGTTGTTTAAACTCTTCGGCGCTGAGGCGCTTGTCGAGAACTTCCGCCAAGGCGATTAAAAACTCCGAAAGCGCAGGTTTAATCCGCCAAACCGCGTCGGTCACTTCGGGGACTGCATAGTTTTGGGTCTGTTTGAGCCACTCGGTTTTGACCTGTTCTTCCTGTTTGCGGAAAAATTCAGCCCAGCGAAACTGTGAATTGTTTTCTGTCTTGCCGGTGGCGCTGGCCTCAAGCAGGGGTTGGCTAGAGACCAAGGCCCGGTGGACCCGTACCTGATTGCGGCCATTTTCTTTGGCCTCATACAGGCAACTGTCAGCGGCGGCAATAATCTCTTCTCGGCGGCTGGGTTCTGGTGCCAAAAGACCCGCCACGCCCAAACTGGCAGTCACTTTCAGTGGGGTTTCAAAACTGCCTTTGATCTCTTCCGCTTCGATATTTTCCCGCAGGCGTGATGCCACCTGCTCAGCCGTTTCGAGGCTTGTATTGGCGAGCAAAACGGCAAATTCTTCGCCCCCATAACGGGCGGCAATATCTCCCGTACGCAGGGTTTTGCGGATCACAGCCGCCACCTGCTGCAAAACTTTATCGCCCTGCAAATGGCCATGCACATCATTGACCTGTTTAAAGAAGTCGATATCCACCAAAACCAGGGCAAGAAAAGTCTTTTTATGTTGGGCCAAGCGTATTTCTTCGTCAAAACGCTGCTGAAAATAGCGGTGATTGTAGAGGTGGGTTAAGCCATCGGTGATCGCCATCTGCTGAGCGCGCTCGTGTTTGTGGTATTCCTCTAAATACGAGGAGAGCTGAGCAGCCACGGTTTTGAGCGTGATCTGCTCTTCGACGGTCAGCATATGTGCCGGGGCGTAGTAAATGTCGATAATCCCCATCAGATCCTGCTGGTGGGAAATGGGCAGCGAATAGCGGTTGTACATTTCGTGGCCAGAGAGAATATCCCGGCGCTCTTGCAAGACCTGCCCCAATTGGCCGGGGCTGCCCACTTTCACAGCCCAGGTCGAACTGGATTGCAAAAATTCCATGTGTTTTTTACTGAAGCTGGCCGCACAGGACAAGCTCTCTTCGGTACTGCCTTCGAGTAAGAAAATATGGCATTGCCAGAGGCTGAATTTCTCCACAATCAAATTGCAGATCTCTTGGAGTTGGGCGTTGAGGGCCAAACCCACTTTGAGCAAAATCTGACAGACCGAATAATGCAATTGCAATTTGCGGTGTTTGTAATAGAGATCGTTAAAGCTCAGATCCTGGGGGTTGTCGGCACGGGGCTGAAGCCAGCCATCAGCCGGAGCTTGACTTTCTTCGTGGCTCGGTGGGGGGGCAGCGGCTCGCCGGGTCGAGCGGGGCAAGTCATTGGCATCGCTGTCCAAGGGCAAAAGCGGGCGTTTAACACGGCCCGACTGGGTGCGAGGCAAAATCGTATTGCGTTCAAACAATTGGTTAAAATAAGCCAGGTCTTCACTCTCCTGCTCTCTTTCGGGCAGGGGCTCTGCATCCATACGCTCTTCCGTCGGCAAAGGCCTGCGGGAATAAATACTCTTTAGGCCCAAATTGATCTCCGAACGCGCTTTGATAAATTGCTGCACAGAAGCAGACGGGGCTTTGTTGTCTGTGCCCTCTGTTTTACGGCGAATGGTGTTTTTGGCAAACAGGCTGCTCAGATCCTGCTCGGGCTCCGGCGAAATTTCAAACATGTACTATCCAGGACAATAAGATAAGATCTTAGCTATTATAGGGCTGAGAGAGACGCGGCATCTGTGCCCAGAGTTACAGCGCCTGTGTCAGAAAAAATACCTTGGAGGCTTCTATGTTGATTGGAGAGTATCAAATAAGTACCCTGGAAACCGGACGTTTTGCCTTGGACGGGGGCGCAATGTTTGGGGTCGTGCCAAAGGTGATCTGGCAAAAAAAACACCCCGCCGATGAACTCAATCGCATTGATCTGGCTCTGCGTGTGGTACTCCTGCAGGGCTCAGGACGCGTCATTCTGATCGATACAGGCATTGGCGACAAATTCCCCGATAAACAGGCAAAAATGTACGGTATCGACCAGAGTCAGAGCAATTTACTCAGTTCATTGGCCCAAGCAAACCTGCGCCCTGAAGACGTGACCGATGTCATTCTGACCCATTTGCACTTTGACCACGCCGGGGGGGCAACGTGTCTGAAAGACGGTCAATTGGCCCCGACATTTCCCCAGGCCCGCTATTGGGTTCAGCGTGAAAACTGGGACTGGGCCGTGAATCCGAGCGAAAAAGACCGGGCCAGCTATTTACCCGAAAACTTTTTGCCCCTGCACGCGAGCGGCCAACTTCAGTTCCTCGAAGGCCCTGGCGATATTTTACCTGGCATCCGCGCCCGCTTGTCCCAGGGGCACACGACAGGCCAGCAATTGATCGAAATTTATTCCCCAGAGGAAACAGCCATTTATTGTGCCGACATTATTCCCACAGCCTCACATATTGCCGTGCCCTTTGTGATGGGGTATGACCTGCGCCCCCTGCAGACGATTGCAGAGAAAAAAGACATTCTCGCAGACGCCCACGCGGGCAATTGGATTTTGATTTTTGAACACGATCCAAATATTGCCGCTTGCCGGGTTCAAATGGGTGAAAAAGGCCTTGTTGCAGGAGAAGTCGTGCAATTTTAAGCGGAGGCTTCAGAGAGCGTTTTCCGACAGAGATTCTGGGCTGGGCTGGGCATTTTCAGGAGCCGACTCCAAATCCTGGGGCAATTCCAGAACAAAACAGCTGCCCTGGCCCCACTCACTGCGACAGCTGACTTTGCCTCCCAAGAGTTCGGCCAGTTTTTTGACAATTGCCAACCCCAGCCCGGTCGAACGTTCGCCGTCGGCCAAGGGTGAAGACAGCGGCGAAAAAGGCTTAAACAAATGAATTTGCTCATGGGGGGCAATACCCGGCCCTTGATCTTCGACTTCAAAACGCACAGGGTATTGGGGTGAGTCTTGCTGAATCAGGCGCAGCCAGATTTTTTTATCGGAAGGGGTGTATTTGAGCGCATTGGAAAAAAAGTTTTCGAGGATTTGCTGCAGAGCCAAGGGATCTGTGGAAATACTCAGGCGGGTATTTATCTCCAGATGGACCTCAACAGCCCTTAAACTGGCCCATTCTTGGTAATGAGCCGCCAGAGTTTTGAGCATTTCATGGGCAAGTACAGTTTCGGGCTGCAGACGCAAGCGCCCCGCTTCCATGCTCTCTAGGCTGAGAAAATTGGCCACCAAGGCGTTCATCCGCTGCACAGCGATCAGCATATTGTTCAAACGGCGCGAAGAGCCCGCTGAAATCTGTGTTTCTTTGTTGCGGAGATAGTCCACCCCCGATAAAATCACAGTCAGTGGATTCTTAAGGTCGTGGGCCACCATGCTCATTAACTCACTTTTTTCGCGGCTCAACCTTTCTAATTCCTGATTTTGCCAGCGGATTTTGTCCCAGGCATTTTTAAGCGAAATCTGGGTGCGCACACGCGCTTGCAGCTCAAGAGGCTCAAAGGGTTTGGTGATATAATCCACTGCGCCCATCCGCAGTCCTTTGACGATCTGATCTGTTTCAGAGACTGCTGTGAGAAAAATAACGGGAATGGCCTGCAATTCGGGCTGTTTTTTTAAGCGCTCGCAGACTTCAAAACCATCCATTTCGGGCATGTGTAAATCCAAGAGCACCAAGTCGATGGGTCGCTGCTGCAAAATTTGCAAGGCATCCAAACCGCTTTGGGCAAAACTCAGAGCGTAGTTTTCCTGCTTGAGAATCGAAGCCACCAATTGGATATTGGCAGGAATATCATCGACAATCAAGATCCGCGAACGAGGCTCAGCCATGGACTTCCCCCTGGTTAGGCTGAGCCAGAGGTTGTGCCACATCGGGAAACACAGCCAAAATCTGATTGATACGCTCAATATGATAATCAGAAACGGCTTCCAGCAATTGATTGGAATAGTGAACCACAGGGGTTAAAGCTGCCTCTTCAGCCAAATCAGCCAATTCTTCGGCAAAGGCATTGATCTCTTCAAACGATCCACTGTGCGACACCTGCGGCCAGCGCTCACTCAAGATCAATTGCAATTGTTTTTCCAATTCTGGGGCGATTCCTTTGGGCCAATCTGGCAATTGAATGCCCTCAGGAATTTCAGCCACCCATTCCGGACAGACATCTAAAAAGCGCCCCAAGACATCAAACAGGGCTTCTTGGCTGATCGGTTTGGGTAAAAAAGCCTTAAATCCGGGACAATCTACAGTACTGACATTTAAAGGCGAGGCAGAGACGGCAATCACAGGAATGGCAGCCAAAGCGGGCTGGCTCTGCAGTCGCTGACAGAGCTCACGGCCATTGCGATAAGGCATGAACACATCCAATAAAATCACATCGGGTCGAATCTCCAAGGCCTTTTCAAAGGCCTCTTGGGCATTTTCAGCTTCGTCAATAGACAAAGACTGGCCCGAAAGATAGGCTTTGATCAATTTGCGGTTGTCCACATGTTCATCGACAATCAAGAGGTTTTTTCCAGGTGAGAAGCGCCAATGGCTCAAGGCAAAAGGGGATTCAGGCAAACGCTGGGCAAGAGGCAAAACGGGAATATGCGGCAAATAGAGGGCAAAACAACTGCCTTTTCCCAATTCACTCGAAACAGTGAGTTCACCGCCCATCATTTCAATCAAACGTTTGCTAATCGTCAGCCCCAAACCTGTTCCGCCGTAGCGTTTGGTCAATTGGCGATCCTGCTGACTGAAGGGCTCAAAAATTTCTGCCAGAAAAGCCGGAGCAATGCCAATGCCAGTGTCTTTCACATGCATCCAGAGACTGATCTCCTGGGGTTTGCGGTCAGTGCCCCCCTTCGTATAAGAACCCACGCTTAAGTGAACGGTGCCCGTCTCAGTAAATTTAACCGCATTGCCCAATAAATTAAACAAAACCTGGCGCAGCCGGGCTTCATCCAAAAACAATTGGGACGGCAGATCCGACTCACATTCCAAAATAAATTGCAGGCCTTTTTGCTGAATTCTGAGCGAAAAAATCTGCTCAACCTCTTGCAAAAGCCGATGAATCAAAACCGATTCGGGTTGGATTTCGAGTTTGCCTGCTTCGATTTTAGACAGATCGAGAATATCATTAATCAGAGTTAAAAGTGCTTTACCACTGGATTTAATCGAAGCGAGATAACCCTGTTGCCGGGCATCTTGAATCAGTTCTTCGAGCAGATCGGTAAAACCCAAAACGGCATTTAAAGGCGTGCGAATTTCGTGGGAGATATTCGCCAAAAACTCAGATTTAAATTGATTGGCTTGCTCAGCCGCTTCTTTGGCCACTTGCAATTCCAAGGTGCGCTCCAGCACGCGCTTTTCCAAATCCTGATTGAGACTGAGCAGAGCCTCTTCGTTTTTTTTGCGCTGGGTAATATCGCGGTTGATAATCACACAGCCTGTCACAGTGCCCTGATCGCTAAAAACCGGGTTAAACAAAAATTCCAAAAAAACTTCATGTCCGCAGACATGGCGTTTCTCTTCGACCAATTGGGCTTGCCCTGCCAAAGCTTTAGCGATATTTTCAGTCCACATCTGGACTTGTTCAGGGGGCTGCTCATGAATAAGTTCCCACAGGGAGATTCCGGGAGCGAGTTCGAGCCCAGCATATTCACGGGCAGCATTGCGCACACGGGAATTGAGTGCCACCAATTCATAATTGGGATTGATAAAAAAGATACTGTCGCCGCTGTTTTCAATGATCGACAGCAAGTTCTGCCGGTTTTGTAACATCTCTTCTTGGGCGCGTTTGAGTTCGGTAATATCTCTGGCATTGAGCGAGACAGCCCAAATATCGCCATTGTGATCACTCACGGGATTCAAAAGGATGTGCTTCCACATCCCCAGCCCATTGGGAAGCGGCAAATAACTTTCAAACGAGAGAGATTCTCCCGCAAAGACTGTTTGCAAACGGGTTTCAAACAGCGTGATATCGGGGAGATCATAATCAGTAATAATCGCTTTTTCAGTCAGATCTACCCCAAAAAAAAGCTGCATTTCATAAGCGGCTTCGCGATTAAAAGCCAAAACTTCATAATTTTTCCCCAATAAGAGGTTGGCATCGGTGGTGCTGTTATAAATCGCATTGAGCTTGTATTCAGACAGGCGCAATTCCTCTTCCAGACGCCGTTGTTCAGTAATATCGCGGGCCAGGGTAATAATCATCGACAAAGGCAATTGTGAGTCCTGGGGCAAAAGCGAAATACTGGTTTGCAAAAATCGGGGCCCCTGGGGAAAATCAACCCGAAACAATCCCTCCGCCCGATGCTCTTGACTCAATCGTTCGGCAAAAGTGGCCATATCTTCGCTCAGGCATTGATAGGGAGGTAACAAGTCAAAGAAAGATTTGCCCAGGGCCTCCTGCTCAGAAACCCCATAAAAACGTTCAGCAGCCTCATTCCACAAAATCACTTCCTGTTCGGCGTTCTGAATCAAAACAATATCATTTAAAACATGTAAGATTTGAGGCAAATGCAATGCCAGATTTTCAGGCCTGAGGGGCATCACTGAGCTCCTTTTCCGACAGGCTTAAACCGGTATCGGCAGAGGAATGGGCAGACAGCTCAGACGGAATCGTTTGAGGCAAAAAGAGGTAACTCAGACTGTGAATATCCAAATCAACAGGCTTGCCCACCAGTGCCAGCAACTTTAAAACGGTCGGATCAGGGCTAAAACGGGAGATGTGTTTTAACTCTGAACCCACCTGATAGCCCTGTGCCCCAAACATGCGCAGCAAAGAACGGGCGGTAAAATAGTGCAAATTCCTGCGCATGCGCAGGCCATAGATCCCCTCTTCCCATTTGCCCAGGAGCAAAAGCACCCAAGAATAATAAAATCCGGCGTTGTGGTTGAGGCTCAAAACAGGCAGATGCCTGGGTAAACGCGCCAGCAAAGTCTCGGGCTCACGCAAGTGATCAAGGGCATAATAGAGCACCACAGCCTGGACTGTGGCGGGGATTTCAGCATCAGGGGAAAGCAGGAGAAAACGTGGATCAGAAGGCAGATGGGTCTCTTGGGAAGAGACAACAGCCACCTGCGTCCACCCGTGCTGCTCAACTGTCTGAATGAGAAAATCAGGCCATTCCTGCCGTTCAAATCGGCTGAGTTCACGCAGAAAAGCCTGTTCTTTGTAGTAGCGATCATTGAGATGGATTTCCAAACCTTTAAAGGCAGCATAAGCAGGCTGGTAAAAATCTTCGTCGTAGTGCTGATTGAGGAAAACGCTGCTTCCGCGTTCGTATTCCAAATTTAAGACGCGGTAATCCAATTCCGCCGGAATCAACCCGGCCTGCTCAGCTTCCGTCCAGACGCGGGTTCCTGGGAAAGGGGTCATATGACTGAAATAGACTGAGGCCAAGCGGTCGAGATTGCGCTGCACAAAGGCATAGGTTTGGTGCAGGTCATCAGCGGTTTCGTCTTGGGCCCCGGTAATAAAATTGCCGTGGGCATAAATGCCAAAGCGTTCGCAGAGATCCAATACCCGTTCATAATCACATTGATGGGTACCGATGCCTTTGAGATCGCGCACCAGGCGATCTGAGGCCGATTCAAAGCCAAAACTGACCATTAAAACATTCATATCCCGCAGCAAGCGACACATATCTGGCGTCAGGGTATTGGAACGCGAAGAGCAGAAAAACTGAAAGCGTTTGTGGAATCCCGCTGACCGAATGGCAGCCACCAATTCTTCAAGCCGGCTTTTTTTGAGCGTAAACAGATCATCAGAAATGGTAATATCCGTGACGCCAGGGAATTGCCGGGCAATCTCTTCCAATTCAGCAATCACCCAAGCCGGACTGTGAAAACGCCACTGGGGATTGACCAGCGGCGCAGAGCAAAAAGAGCAGCGATACGGGCATCCCCGCGCAGTGTGAATATGCAAAATGGGTTTAAAATCAGGCAAGCCCTTGAGCATCGCAGCAAACATCCGTTTGCGATCAGGATGGGCCAGCCGATCGAGGTCTTGAATTGCGGGGGCCCGTCCTTGGACGATGACCTGGCCCTGCTCCTGATAAGTCAAACCCATGATGCCCTGCAAATGTTTGGGCACAAACGCATTTTGGTCCAATAAGCGCAGGACCTGCAGCAAGACTTCTTCACCTTCACCGGCCACCCCAGCATCAAACTCGAGCGGCAAATCGCAGGGATTAGAAGCCATGTGTGCCCCGCCGAGAATCAACGGTACATTCAGCGCGCGCAAGTCACGGGCGGCCTCACGGGCCTGAAAAAGCGTCTCGCTATACGCCGAAACACCGATTAAATCAGGTTTCCAGTCTTTGAGAGCTGCTGCTGAAATGGCAATTTCGACCTCACAGCCGGGCGCCTCTTGTTGAAGCCAGGCAGCCAAATAGCCCAGTCCCAACGAGCCAATGCGCTGACTGCGGGGCTGTTGAAAATCGTCAACATAGAGCAATCCGACCCGCAGAGCCTCACGCAGAGGGAGCGGCGTCTGTTCCCTCTGGGGTGCCGTCATGGACGTCCGATCAAGAGGCCATAGGCAAAGACGTCACTGTCTTGGAGAAACGTTTGCAGAGGCAGCACCTGGCTCAAGCTCTGCAAAAGAGACTGAAACGATTCTTTGGCCGGCAGATGCTCGGTTAACCGATAGGGGTGAATCTGGCGAATCTGCAGCCCTTGCAATTCAAGTTCTTTGCTCAAAGAGCCCAAGGTAAAGCGGTAATTTTGTTTGAACATTTCCAGTTCTTCAACCGCTGGGGGAAAATGGCCCTGCAGCAGATTCAGCAGATGCAGCAAATGCCCACTGTTTTCGACCAATAAATAAACAGGCCCGTCAAAGGCCTGGATCGCTTGCCATTGTGAAGAAGCCAAACCAAATTTTTCCAAAACATGGGTCAAAATCAAAACGTCGGGAGCATTCTCGCCAGTTGGGCTTAAATCCAGTGGTTCAGTCCAATGCTGGGACTGAAACTGGCTGTGTTTTTCGAGTTCAAACGAGAGCCAGCGATCGCCCCGGCCCAGTTCGAGCACCCGTTGTTGGGGCGAAATCAAAGCCAATAGCTGGGGCAAGACCTGCTTAAAATAGGACTCCAGCATTTTTTCGTATTCCAGCACCTGGCTAAAGATCCGCGTCGTCCATTGCATCAGCGGGCTAAAATGCTGATCATAGGCCTCTTTGAGTTCCGGCAGGCTGTAGTTTTCGTTGAGGTGTAAATAATGCTGTGGATCAAGATGTAAAAACTCGAGGTGCTCCCACTTATCAAACGACGGATCGAGCAGGCCCCGGTTTTGAGTCTCTTGCCAAAGGGAAGTACCTGGCAGAGGAATCAGCGGAAAGACACTGATCAGCGGCATTTTGGGTTGGTTCTTGCGAATAAACCAATAGGTCTTGGCCATTTCTTCGTAGGTCTCCAGCGAAGAGCCCACAATAAAATAGCCCCCCGAAAAAATACCGTAGCGATTGCAAATATCCACCGCCTGCTGGTGCTTACGCGCACTCGAATGGCGGTCTTTAAGATAGTGTAAGACCCGATCTGCACCACTTTCAAAGCCCCAGGAGATTACGCGGATATTCATATCGCGCAGGATCATGGCATACTCAGCGTCAAAGAAACTGGTTTTTGCCATACAACCAAACGAGACCCGCTGATGTAGTTTTTCGGAGCGAATTGCGTCAGCCAGCTCTTTGAGCCGGGATTTTTTGGTCACAAAGAGATCGTCGTAAAAAATAATATGCCGCTGCTCGGGGTAATTGGCAACAATCTGGAGAATATCCTCCATGACTTTGTCGACAGAGACATAGCGAATCAAATTGGCCCGTTCGGAGTACATGCAAAAATGGCAGCGAAAAGAACAGCCTCGCGAGGAGTAGACTCCGCGGTCAAAAACCACCTCGCGCTGCAGAGAGGGCCACCAGGCTTTCATTATGTCACGGCGGGGCAGAGGCAAAATATCCAAATCTTTGATGCGGTCTTCGAAGGTCGTGCGCTGCAATTCCCCTTCGGGATTCCAATAGACCAAATTCTGAATTTCGTTCAGCTCGGGAGAGGTCAGTTCTTTGCCCTGCATCAGGTGCTGTACCAAGCTAAACATCGGCTTTTCGCCCTCACCAATCACCCCCACGTCGATCAGCGGATGGAGCGAATGCGGCAGAGCGGAAATATGCGGCCCGCCGAGAATCAAAGGAGCGTCTGGACGGGTTTTGCGAAAGAGTTCAGCAGCCCGAATCACATCTTTGTATTTTTCAGAAAAAGCGGAGATCGCAATCAGATCGGGTTTGCGTTCGAGCAAACGCTCAGGGTCGACCTCAAGGAAAACATCATCAAGACCCAATTGCTCAGACAGATAAGAAGCAATATAGGCGATGCCCATCAGCGGGCCGGCCTGCCGGTTAAATTCATTACAGGGGGCAAAAAAACCAATGCGCATAATAGGGGGAGAGTCTTCCTCAGGAGAAAGGAGGACGGGTCCTGACTGCAATGGGTTGCAAGGCAGGTACACGGGGGGTCAACAGCCCAAGCAGGAAATTGACCAAGCGGGAAAGCGTGTGGTTCATGATTTCCTCCTTATGCCCAAACGCGTAGTTTCATACGTGTATCTTATAGCCCGACCCAACTTGAGCTGAATGAAAGCAATCAAGTTTTAATAAGTATTTAACAGTGGTATACTGACTCCATCCCAAAATTGTATTGAGGCTTTTGTTAATGAAACCCCTTGGTAAACGCAACAGTAGTGCCCCTATGAATATGAACAGCATGCTCGAACAGGCCCAGAAAATGCAGCAATCCCTGCTTGAAATTCAGGAAAAGCTGGCCGAAGAAGTGGTCGAAGGCAGCGCAGGCAATGGCGCAGTCAAAGTCTCTCTGACTGGCAAACACGAAGTTAAATCCGTGAAAATTCAGCCTGAAGCGGTAGATGCCGATGATCTCGAAATGCTCGAAGATCTGCTTGTAACCGCATTTAACAACGCCGTTGAACAGGCCAATATCCGCGCTTCTGAGCAAATGAGCTCTGTTACCGGCGGCCTGCCGATTCCCGGTTTGGACAGCATTTTTTAACCATGTCCTATCTCACGCCCCCTCTGGGTCGTCTGGTGGGGGCTTTTCAAAAACTGCCGGGGATTGGCCCCAAGTCAGCGCAAAGACTGGCTTTTCATATCCTCAAACAGCCCCAGAGCACGGTTGAAGAACTGGCCCAAGCCTTGCTCGATGCCAAGGCCCAGATCCGCTTTTGCTCTATTTGCAGCAATCTCAGTGCCCAAGATCCCTGTGAGCTTTGCACGCATCCCCAGCGCAGCAAGGCCACAATTTGTATTGTGGCCGACTCCCGCGACGTGTTAGCCCTGGAAAAGACGCACGAATACACGGGTTCTTACCATGTGCTTCAGGGTCTGATCTCACCAATGGACGGGATTGGCCCTGAACAATTGAAGATCCGCGAATTGGTGCAGCGTCTACGTGAACACCTGCAGGCCGAAGGCCAGATCGACGAAATTATCTTTGCCCTCAGCCCCTCGATCGAAGGGGAGGCCACCACACTTTATCTCTCCAAATTGCTGCGCCCGATGCAAATCCGCATGAGCCGGATAGCCTACGGCTTGCCCATGGGTGGCGATCTGGAGTTTGCCGACGAAGTGACCCTGGCCCGCGCCATGGAAGGCAGACAGGAAATTTAAATGGGTTTTGATCTCTTGGATCAGAGCTTCGCAAGAATCCTGCTGATCAATTTTGGTGGCATCGGCGATGAAATTCTCTTCTTTCCGGTGATCGAAGATTTGCGCATGCACTATCCCGATGCCCAGATCTCCGTGGTGGTGGAACCCCGCTGCCGCAGTATCATGGAGCACAATTATTTTATCGATCGGGTGCTCTGCTTCGATATCAAAAAAAACAAAGCCCCTGGCGATCTTTTGGAATTGCTGGGACTCCTGCGCAATGAAGCCCCCGATCTGATCATTTCCAGTGGCGGCTCACCACTGGTAGCTGGCCTGCTCTTTCTGAGTGGGGCACCTGTGCGCGTGGGTTATGCCTCGCGTTTGAAATTTTTATTGACCCATCCGGTGGACCTCAACAAAGATCAATACGCTGCCCGTATGTATCACGATCTGCTCAATCCCCTGGGTTTTCCGAATAAAAATCCGGTGCCACGCATCCATTTGCCCCAACAGATCCACCATTGGGTCTCGGACTGGTTGGGCAAACAGGGCATTGGTGAAACTGAACCCTATGTGCTGATTCATCCGGGTGTCAGCCTGCTCAGCAAAGAAAAACAATTGATCAAAAGCTGGGCCCTGGATAAATGGGAAGCCCTGATTCGCCAATTGCTGGCCGAAAACAGGCGTGTGATTTTGGCCGGGGGACCTGACGATGCCGATGAATTGGCCTATTTATTGGCCCATCTCGAGCACCCGCTTTTGACCTCGATCTACGGTCAAACCCGCGATATGTACCAGCTCGGCGGATTTATTCAGCGCGCCAAAGTCATGGTCTGCGTGGACTCGGCCCCCTTGCACCTGGGTGTGGGGTTGGGCACCAATTTGGTGGCGATCTTTGGCCCGACCGATGAACACAAACTCTTGCCCCCAGACAGCCCCCAGATCAAAGTGATTCAGGCTGGCACCGCTTGTCGTCCCTGTCTCTGGGCCACCCGCCAGACGACCTGTGAGGCCCTGAGCTGTTTAAAAGACATCGAAGTGGAACAGGTCTATCAGGCCACGCAAGATTTTTTACAGGCTGAAACCGCCTTAGCGAGCAAAGATTAATTTGAAATTAACGGAGGTTTGAGATTTATTTTACCTTTGTGACGTCAGATTGAAGCAAAGATCGGCGATAATCAAATTAGCAAAAAGGAAGGAATTTCAATTCCATGGCAAATTTTTCAATCCGAGTTAAACCCGAAGTCGTTCAGGAGCGCGTTACCGCCGCTCAAACCCGTGATATCGATCGTTTGGCCGCCCAGTTCAAACTGGACAAAGGTCAGATTTTAGGAGATGGTGTTGACTTAAACGAAGCTGAGCATCTGCCCTTTGATGCCTTTATGCAGCTCTCTGGCAACGATACCAAAATTACCAAAGCCGACCTGCTCAAATTTGCAGGCACAGAAACCGAAGAAGACGTAATCCGCGAATATGCCCGCAATATTGCCGCCTCTCTGCCGGCCAAAATTGCTGATACA
>JBIKWL010000119.1:0-16514 GCA_044356335.1 Candidatus Sericytochromatia bacterium | reverse complement strand
CAGGCCTTGGAAAATGGCAAGGTTCAGCTGGTTCAGCAAATGGAAGCGGCCCTGGCCAAAGGCGAAGAGATTATTGTTGCCGACGTGGGCAAAGGCAAAAAAACGCCGGCCTCTCTGAGCATGAAAATTGTCTACCAGCAGGGAGATAATGCAGATTTTAAGACCTTGGCATCAAGCAATGGAACTGCGCCCAAAACAGCGGCAAATGTCCAAACTTTACAGGTTTGGCTCTTGGATACCGCTGCTGCAATTCCCTCCGGAAATTTAACTGCAAATAGTGTTGCGGGTCCTTTTAGCGTGACCTTTTCAGGGACGCCCCAGACCCTGTTTTTGGACAATGTGCCCCCTTCAACAAATCAGTATTTTGTTGCCGTGGCAGCCCGAGACAATACCCCTACCAATATTACAAAAGCAACAGGAGCAACGATTTCCGGTCAAAATGTGGCAGTTTCAAATGGCGGGGGCTCAGGCTCAGGGAGCGTGGTGGTCAATGGCAGTTATCAAGTCTCCAGCCCCAACCCTTTGACGATTGCTTTGCAATTGTTGGATGGCGTGGGTGCAACCATCGAAGCCAGAGCCAATCTCAGTGATGGGGGAACGCCTCCCCCCATTACAGCTCGCGTGCCATAAGCCGATTCGGTCATTGACCCGCAGTTTGGAGACGAGCCAAACTGCGGGTTAGCTTGAAGACCAGGGAAGCTGCGTGTTAAGCTGATCTGTATTCTGCCCGGTTTGAAATGGCGCTCAGTGAACGAAATTGAAGTAAAAGTCCTGAATATTGACCGCGAAACAGTTCGCGAAAAACTGCAGTCCCTGGGGGCCGTCTATGAAGGGCGTGAATTCCAACAGAATCGCATGTACGACTACCCCGACCGTCGTCTCTATTTACAAGAAGACGGCAGTTACATCCGCATTCGCCAGATTCGCTCGCTCGACCCAGATCATTCTGGCCAATCCAGTCAAATATTAACCCTCAAAAAAACCCTCTCCCGCGATAAATACAAAATTGCCCAAGAGACCGAGACGGCTGTGGCAGACCCCGAAGCCATGGAGCAATTCCTGCTGCAATTGGGCTTTGTGCGCGTGCGCATCGATGAAAAGATCCGTGAGAGCTGGGTCTGGAACAGCATTCGCTTTGAATTGGACGAGTGGGCAGGTCTGCCGCCTTATCTCGAAGTAGAAGCCCCCGATGAAGCCGCTGTCTCTGAGGGATTGGCCCAATTGGGCTATACCCTGGAGCAAGCCACTTCGATGAATTTGAATGAAGTCCTGGCTTTGTATAAAATAGAAGCGGACTCACTCTGCTTTGCAGACTTTGAAAAAACACCACCCGAATTGAAGAAAGGTATTTCCCCATGATCAAAGATCGTAAATTTGCAGCCGGTTTGGCCGTTGGTATTGTCGCTGGCGCGGCCCTGAGCTTTTTACAGCCGCTGGTGGCCGCAGACCAAGCGTCCAACAATGCTGAATTATTGAAAGAAGTTCAGACCATTCGCAAGTACACTGTCGATATTCAAAAGAGATTAAAAGAAGACCTGACGTCGATTAAAGAATCAGGCAAGACCACCTCTGAGGGTGTCATCGCACTGAATAAGCGCAATGAATTTAAATAAGGAAGAATAAAGATGATGCATTTACAGGTGCCTTTGCGCGCCCAACGACTTCGTCAAAGCTTGGGAATCTTGGCGCTTTGCCTGGGATTACAGGGCTGTGAAGCGATCGATTTGATCAATTCCGTGGGCACCGTTTTGGCACCTGCATCTTCTCCTTCTCCGGGGCAATCCGCAGCTCCCCCAGGGTTGCTGCAGCAATTGTTTACCAAGCCTTCAGCAGCCCCAACGGCTTCTCCCAGCCCGATTATCTTGACCCAAGCAGCCACAACAGCCACAACAACCCCGCTGCCCGCGGCCAAGCTCAATGTCGTCAAGGCCCTCGATCCGGTTCCCCTCTCAGGCGATTGGAATTTGGTCCGTCAGCCCAATGTGTCCGTGACCGTCAGCAGCGAACTCAATCCCACCTACGAAAAGAACCGGCTGATCGACGGCAAATTGACCACCTCTTGGTTTGCCTCCGTGGACGATGTTTCCGCCAAAGGCAAATTGCCCACCATTGAGATCAGTTTCCCACGTGCCGTGGGCGTCTTTGGGGTCAATTTGCGCGGCGACCGCGAGCGCAGCGAAGGTCTGCAAATTCAGGAGATTTCGCTGTTGGTCACCAGTGCCCAGGGTGTGTTGATCAACGAAACAGTCAGTTTTCCTGTCCAGCAGAGTGATCTCAATTTGGTCTTAAACAACCCTGTCAACGAAGCCACTTCGGTGCGCATCACCATCACCAAACATGTCGCGGGCAAGACCCCCGGTCTGGCTGAAATCGAAGTGCTGGGCCGCTCTTAGATTGCCCTTCAGACTTTAATCACAAAAAACAGGACTGTCAGATAGTGGCACAGGCTGCCAGCGATCACAAAACTGTGCCAAATGGCATGGGCAAAGCGGAACTTATGATCCAAGAGATAAAAGACCGCGCCAAAGGTATACAAAATGCCGCCGAAAAAGATGCCCCCCAGCCCCCACCAGCCGAGCTTGGCATGAAGCGGCATCACAAACCCAACAATCAGCCAGCCCATCAGGATATACGCCAAGGTCGAGAGCAGGTCAGATTTGTAAAAGAAAAAGACCTTGTATAAAATGCCCGCCACTGCCAGACCCCAGATCAGGGCCAGCATCGACCAGCCCAAGGTGCCGGGCAAGGTCACCATCAAAAAAGGGGTATAGGTCCCGGCGATCAGGAGATAGATCGCACAGTGGTCAACGGTTTCAAAGGCCTTGTTCCAGGGCAGGGAAATCGCCAGCGAGGTGTGAAAGAGGATCGAGGCCAGATAGACCATCAAAAGCGTGACGCCATAGATACTGGCACTGACAATCCGCAGAATTGAGCCTGAGCTGGCTGCCAAAGCCACCAAGACACACAATCCCACCAAACTGAGAAAAAAACCAAAGCTGTGCAGGGTAATATTGGCAATTTCTTCACGGGTTTCAGGGGTCAAAGACGAAGCCGAAGACAGAGAGGAAGAATGGGGGGTATTCAGTTTTTTCACTCGATTCTAAAAAAGGATTCCATCATCATATTCCAAGCCTCAGGAACTGAGCAAGGACTGAGCCCGAACAGAACAATGACTGCCCGCTTATCAAACAGGCTTAAACGCTGTAATCACAAGGGATTGACAAGCTATTTACGGGGGTTTGGCACAGAATTATTTGTGACGAATCGCACAAAAACGTCTGTGAAAACCCGAAAAAAAAGCAAAATTCCCGCAAAACCTCTGATTAAATCCCACTTGAACCATAGACACGCAGATCTGCATGTGATAAAAATCTTAATGAAAGCTTATGCACTGCATCAGCTCTACTGTGACAGAGCTTACGGAAAGCGGATCCCGGCCTGTCAGACACTGAAACTAGAGGAGCATGTCTTGTCCCCCCCAAACATCGAACATTATTCTGTCATGTTGAGGGAGGTATTGGATTGGCTAAATCTTCAGGCCGGACAACAGGTTTTGGACTGTACCCTTGGGGGTGCAGGGCACAGCCTGGAAATGTTAAAAGCGGTGGGTCCCCAGGGGTTTCTCTGGGCCATCGAGCGGGATCCTCAGACCCTGGAACGGGCGCGCACCAAGCTGGAAAGCCTGGGTTACCCATTTCAGTTGATCCCCTCAAACTTTGCCGAGCTGGAGTTCTTAGCTGAACAGTACGGAATCCCTGAACTCGATGCTGTTTTGTTGGATCTGGGTACGTCGCTTTTTCAGTTAAAAGAACCCGAAAGGGGCTTCTCGTTTCTGAATGAAGGACCACTGGATATGCGCATGAATCCGCAGGAGCCCGTGCCGACCGCCGCAGACCTGGTCAACCATTTGAGCGAAGCAGAACTGACCCGTATTTTCCAGGTTTATGGTGAGGAACGCATGGCCCGTCCGATTGCCCGAGCGCTGGTAGCGACACGGGGGAAAACCCCCTTTGTCACCACCCTCGATTTGGCACAGGCGGTGGAGAAAGTAATGCCCCGGCGGGGGCAAAAACTGCATCCAGCGACGCGGGTGTTCCAGGCTTTACGCATTGCTGTTAACGGTGAATTGGACGCACTTGAGCGGGTGCTGCCGGTCGCTGTGAGGCTCTTAAAACCCGGTGGACGTTTGGCGGTGATTGCATTTCACTCACTGGAAGACCGGCCGGTCAAGCTCTTCATGCGAAAGCTTGCCACAGACTGTCTCTGTCCCCCGAGACAGCCGATCTGTACCTGTCAGCACCGCGCCCAACTGCGCCTGTTGACACGGGCAGTCAAGCCTTCAGAGGCCGAAGTGCTTGAAAACTCCCCCTCACGCAGTGCACGGCTGCGGGTGGCGGAAAAACTGTAGATGAATTGATTGAATGAGCAGAATTGAATTGAATACGATGGAGCGGATTTTTTCATGGCGGCAACCACAGTACTGAATACCCCTACTCACATGCAGGCCCAAGTGGCCGCAAGCAGCAATACCAACACCCGGTCTTTTATTACCCGCAAAACAGTGGTGAGAACCGAGCAGCTCTCGCCATTTACCATTTTTTCTCTGACCTCTCTGTTTGTGTTGTCTCTCTTGGTTTATTTTCACACCGTTTTGGTCGAAAACCAGGCCAATCAGAAACAACAGCAAATCATTACAATCAAAGCAGATAACGACGTCTTACAAGCCGTTTTGGCTGAAAAAAAATCCCTGGCTGTGGTTGAGCAAAAAGCCATTGGCATGGGTATGATGCCCGTAGAACAGTACCATTACATCACCCTCGACAGCTCCACCTACCACGATGCCGAAAACAAACACTACCAACCTGTGATTCAGTCCCACACACCCCAGAGGACCCCTGTTGGCTTTTAAATATGGCAATAGCAGAACGTCCCAGTCCGCAGGCGGCGCCTGCGGGCCCCTCTACCCCTCCCTATAATCAGCGCATTGGTTTGCTTTACCTGGCGCTGATTCTGGGCTTTGTGGGCCTGGCTGGGCGGGTCTTCTATCTGCAGGTGATTCGCAATGACGAATTCAAAAAACGCGCAGCGGTCCAGCAGAAAAAAATAATCAGCATCGCGGGCAAACGCGGGATTATTACCGACATTCATGGCCACAAATTGGCGATTGATGTACCCGCTTATGCCGTCTATGTCGATCCTGAATACCTCAAAGACAATCCCGCAGACGTGGCAGCCAAGCTGGCTCCCTTGCTCAAAGAACCTGTCGACAAGCTGACCAAAAATATCTCAGGTAAATTCTGGCATTATATCAAGCGCAAACTCGATGAACCCACGATCAAACAGATCAAAGCCTTAAAAATACCTGGCATTGGCGTGCTCTCAGAAAACAAACGCATTTATCCCCACAATGAAATGGCCGCCTCTCTGATTGGCTATACAGATATCGACAATATTGGCCAAGAGGGCATCGAAAAATCCTTCAACGAATTTTTGCAAGGCGGAGCCACCAAAGCCGGAATTTTAACCGATGCTTATGGCAATGAATTGCTGCGCATCGATGGTGACCTGCCTTTCTTGACCGAAAAAGCCAAAGCCAATAAAGTCGTGCTTACGATTGACGAAAATATTCAATACCTGGCCGAACGCGAACTCAAAAAAGGCATGGAATCGACCCAAGCCGAGCGCGGAGTAGCGATCGTGATGGGCATTCCCAATGGCGATCTGCTCGCTTTGGCCACCAGCCCGTCGGTCAATTTAAACAGCATTCCGGGTAAAGGTTGGGATCCACGCATCAAAAACTGGGCCGTGACCGACTTTTACGAACCCGGTTCAACCATGAAGGTATTTACCCTGGCCGCCTCGCTCGAAGCGGGTAAAACATCCATGGATGAGGTCATTCATGTGCCAACCTTGATTTACGTCGACAATTGGCCCGTTCACGACCACCACCAGCCACCCGGTCGGGTGCGCTCACTCAAACCTTTGCAAATTCTGGAGGTCTCCAGTAACGTGGGATCCAGTATGTTGGGCCGCCGCATGAAACCCCAGCAACACCGCGATTTATTGCTCAAATTTGGCTTTGGCACAAAAACCCATTCGGGTCTCAATGGCGAAGTCGGGGGCCTCTTGCCTGAACTGCCTTGGGCGGCATCGCGCCAGTCCACCATCTCATTTGGCCAGGGTGTCGCGGTGACCCCGCTGCAAGTCGTAACCGCTGCGTCAGCCATTGCCAATAAAGGCGTGCGTGTCGAACCCCGCATCATCCATGAAATTGTCTCCCCCGAAAACGAAGTGATCAAACAATTTCCGCCGATGAAAACCCGCACGCTCTCTGAAAAAACCGCCCAAGAAATGTTGAGCATGATGAGCCAGGTGGTAGAAAGCCAAGGGGGAACAGCCCACAATGCCAAAATTCCCGGCTACCAACTCGGGGGCAAAACCGGCACGGCAGACAAAGTGGTCAATGGCCGCTACAATGGTGACGTGATGGCCTCGTTTATTGGGGTGCT
Source organism: Candidatus Sericytochromatia bacterium (assembly GCA_044356335.1). Taxonomy (GTDB): domain Bacteria; phylum Cyanobacteriota; class Sericytochromatia; order UBA7694; family UBA7694. The sequence continues at coordinate 10,005 of JBIKWL010000119.1, read as the reverse complement.
GCCTGCCGACAACCCCCGCTACGTGATCTTTGTGCTCTTTGATGCCCCCAAAACAGCGCACTACGCTAGCATGACTGCGGTACCTGTTTACCGCGAGATCTGCAAAAACCTGATCACCTATTTTGGCTTACAGCCTTCCCGCCCAGAAGAACTCAAACACTAAGCCTAAGGGATGTTTAGACAATCAGGGTTTGGGTGCGCTCGGGTCCCCAAGAGACCAAGGCAATGGGGGTCTGGGTTTGGTCTTCGATCATCTTGAGATAATTGCGGGCCGCTTCGGGCAGGTCATTCAAACTGCGGCAATTGTTGAGCGACTCCTGCCAGCCCGGATGGGTTTCATAAACAGGCTCCGCGCCTTCGAGGGTGCGCACATCCGCCGGATAGCCTTTGAGCAATTCGCCCTGATAGCGATAACCTGTGCAGACCTTGATCTCTTCTAAACCGCTCAAAACATCCAGTTTGGTGATACTCCAGCGATCAATGCCGTTGATCCGGCGGGCATAATTGGCCATGACCAGGTCGAGCCAGCCACAGCGGCGTTTGCGGCCTGTGGTGGTGCCAAATTCATGTCCTTTTTGCTGCAAAAACTCACCGGTTTCGTCCAGCAATTCAGTGGGAAAAGGCCCATTGCCGACGCGGGTCGTATAGGCCTTGAGAATGCCATTGACGGCGGTGATGGCAGTCGGTGGCAGACCTGTGCCCGTACAGGCACCGCCACTGCTGCAATTGGAGGAAGTGACAAAGGGATAGGTGCCGTGGTCAATATCCAAAAAGGTGCCTTGAGCGCCTTCGAGCAGGATTTTTTTGCCATTTTCCAAGGCTTCGTGTAAGAGTTGGGTGGTATCTGTGATCAGCGGTTGCAAAAACTGCAGGGCTTCGTGTTCTTCGGAAGAGAGGGTCTCGCTATAGGTCCACTCGCCCAGACGAATGCCTTTGCGGGTGATTTTATCGGTATAAGCAGGGCCAATCCCTTTGCCAGTGGTGCCCACTTTGGTGCTGCGGGCTTCTTCTTGGGCCATATCGCGCTGGATATGCTCCGCCAGAATCAAATGGGCCCGGCTGCTCAGCCACAGCTTGCCTTGGACTTCAATGCCACGGGCCTCCAATTGTTTGATCTCCTGGGCCAGAGCCACGGGGTTGATGACAACACCATTGCCCAAGACACTCTGTTTGCCCCGGCAAATGCCCGAAGGCACCAAATGCAGTTTGAAGGTTTCAGGGCCGACAATCACCGTATGTCCGGCATTATTGCCCCCTTGGTAGCGCACAATATAATCCGCGCTTTCAGAGAGAAAATCCACGATTTTGCCTTTGCCTTCGTCACCCCATTGGGCTCCCACCACGATCTGCATTTTGATTCTGTCCTTTGTAAAAGTCTACCCTGTCAGGATACCAGAATCGGGACAGTCTGACGCGATTGAAACGGCCATGTTGAAGCCAAATCTGCCATACTAGAGCAGAAATAAAAGCAGATTTACAAGACAAAGACAAACATGACACCTCTCATTTTGACACTTTTGATCCTCTTGATAACAGTTGGCCTTTTCCTCTCCAATTGGCTGCGTCTGGATTTGGTTGCAATTCTGATGCTTTTGGCCCTGCTGCTCAGTGGTGTGATCACCCCCGAAGAAGGACTGGCTGGATTTTCGGATCCGGTGGTGGTGATGATTACCGCTCTGTTTGTGATTGGGGGAAGCCTTTTAAATACAGGCACAGCGCAATTATTGGGGCAAGGAATCACACGCCTGACCGGCAAAAACGAAACCCGCATCATTTGGGTTTTGATGGTTACTACAGCTCTGCTTTCGGGCTTGATGTCTTCGACGGGCACTGCCGCGATTTTTTTACCCATTGCCCTCTCCCTGGCCCATCAGGCGGGCATTGCCCCGTCAAGATTGCTGATGCCGATGGCTTTTTCCGCGCTTTTGGGGGGAATGCTGACCCTGATCGGCACCCCTCCCAATCTGATCGTTGCCAATACACTTAAACAGGCGGGCTTAACAAGCTTTCGCTTCTTTGACTTTACCCTCCCAGGTTTGGCTGCCCTGGCTCTCAGCTTGGCCTATTTCAGCAGTTTGGGCCGCTGGCTTTTACCGCATACAGCGTCTGGAGCCCCTCATAAAACAGAGACCGCTAATGAGGGCCCGCCAAGCGTGCAAGATTTATTGCGCAATTACCATTCTGAACAGAATTTGACCTGGATGCGATTGCCCCCCGGCTCGGTTTTATACGGCAAAACCCTGAAAGAATTGGCACTGAATAAACGTTATGGGGTTCAGATCCTTTCGCTGCTGGAACCCCACAAACTGCGGGATTATCACTACCACTTTTGTCGGGCGCAAACCCGCCTTCAGCCCAATCAAGATATTTTGGTTGCGGGCGCCCAAGAAAATTTGCTTGAATTTGCCAAAGACACAGGTGCCACTCTTATCCCCAAAGATGCCCATTCACATCAACTGGGCAATCCCCATCTGGGATTGGCTGAAATTCTTTTGCTTCCCCGCTCTGGAATGCTTGGAAAAACGTTGGCCGAGCTGTTATTTCGCGAGCGCTATGGCTTACATGTTTTGGCCATACAACGTCAACAAGCCTGTTTTCAACACAGTTTGGAACAACTTCCCTTGCGTTTTGGCGATCTGCTATTGGTTCAGGGCTCTTGGAAGCGAATACAGCGCCTGGGCTTGGAGAAACGCGACTTTACCAGTTTAAATTTGCCCGCAGAGGCCGAGACCCCGCATTACCCCCCCTTTAAAATTGGCTTGACCTTATTTTGGTTGGTTTTGATGATCTTCTTTTTGCTGACAGGCCTTCTGCCCATCGTCAGTGCGATTTTGCTGACTGCGGTGGGGCTGGTTTTGACCCGCTGCCTGAGCATGGAAGAGGCCTATCAATCCATCTCCTGGGAATCTGTGATTTTGATTGCCTGTATGTTGCCGATGGCCACTGCTTTAAAAAACACAGGCGGGACGGAGGCCTTGGGCAATTGGCTATCCCAGAACTTAGCCAGTTTGGGCCCTTATAGCATTATGGCTGTCTTATTTGTACTGACCTCTGGTTGCAGCCTGTTTATTTCCAATACAGCCACCACAGTTTTGATTGCCCCTGTGGCATTACAACTGGCTTTGAGTCTCAATTATTCTCCCCAAACGTTTTTGATGGTTGTGGCTTTGGCTGCGTCATCTTCGTTTGCCACACCGGTGGCCTCACCCGTGAATACGATGGTCTTGGCACCCGGTGGCTACCGCTTCGTCGACTATGTCAAAGTCGGTCTGCCGCTTCAGCTTTTGATGCTGGGCCTGACATTGCTTTTATTGCCACGACTGTTTGGGCTCTGAGGCTGCAAAGGTCGCAAAGTCCAAAAATCGTGCCACACTTTTGGGGCTATCCACAAAGTTCTGTCCCAAAAGACCCACGACAGATTTGCCATCAGCAGTGGCCGTAATCTTGGAAGCCAGGGATCTGACTTCTTGGCGGTAGACCTGGGTCAGGGTTTCTCGGTTATAGACATGGATATCATAATGCATATGGGCCACATAGAGATATTTGCCATCGAGAGAAAAATCCACGCTATCAGGGAAAGCACCAATATCGAGATACTGCACTTCTTTGAGTGTCAGGCTGTCGAGCACCCGAATTTTGCTGGGGTATTTGGGGGTACTCAGGGCCAGATAGAGTTTTTTGCCGTCGGGCGAGATTTTCATCTGTTTCAGATCAATCCCCAAAACCGGGTCAATTTTAAGCCCCCGGTATTTCACCAGGTATTCTTCATCCTCGGTGAGTTCGCGCAAGGTGTTCACGACAACCTCAGGCTCGTCTTCGTTCTGGATATCCACCCGCCGCAAAACGGTGTCTTTGGCATCCAGTGTGCCCACATAAAGAGACCGCTGATCGGTACTGAGCGCCAAAAGGGTTCTGCCAGGCACCTCTTCGGGCAATTTGCCTTTGGGGCTGCTGGTGCTCGGCTCAAAGATCGCAATGGGCTTCAAGGGGTCGGTATAACTCACATAAAGCCGGTTTTGGCCTGCAACCAAATCAAAGACATTGCCACCGACAGGCAACGGCGCTTGAATTTGTAAGCTATCGGAATCAATCATCCCCACCCGTTCAGAACTGGAGCTGGCAACATAGACCGTTTTTCGATCTGGACTAAGAGCCAAATGCTCTGGCACCAGATTGAGATTGAGTTGGGTCACTTTTTTACCCGTTAAGGTATCGAGCACATGCACACGTTCGAGGGTTTTGTCCGTCACAAAGACGTATTTGCCCGCCGAAACAATATCTCCCAAAATTCCCGTTAAGCGCTCAAAGGGGGGCAGGGAGGGAATGGGTGTCGGGGTGGGGGCTGGCAGGGGCGACACAGTGAAGGGAAAACGCTGCTCCAATTGGGGCTGGGTTGGCGAAAAAGCCCGGACTTCTACTGGGCCTGGTTGAAGAAAAATCAAATGTTCACTGCGAATTTCTGCCTGTGAAGGCGTTAAAACCTCCCAGCTCAGGGGTTCAAATTCTGCATCATCTTTGAGCAGGAAACCTTTGAGCTGCAAAGGCAAAGCATTCAACAAGGGCTGGCTCGGAAAGGTCGTATCGATTCGCAGTTGAAACCGAGACAATGCTGTGGGGCTGGCTGTGGGATTTGGCAACGGCGTTGGTGTCGGAGTGGCAACCGGGCTGGCCATCGCGCTGGGTTGCGGAAGCGCAGTGGCTGACGGAGAAGGTTGCACAGCAGGCGTTACACTCACTGGCTGACAGGCCCCTATCAGTAGAAAAAAGAGGGCGAGAGAGGTTTTTGTGTTTTTCATAAAGTGACCCTCCAGGGATTTACATCTTCAGTTTAAAATTGATCTGGTTTGGGTTCATTGATGAGACCGAGACAGAGAATTGATCTGGGTCAAACACAGCGGGCAGTCAACTGATCCAAGCGGAAGCTTCGAGCAGGTCTTCTTGTAAAAGGGCCAATTTTTGGCTGTAGATCTGATATACAGGCATCAAAGAAGCGGGTTCAATATTGCGGCCCCTTAAATCTTCGAGTTTGTCTTTGAACCAATCGGCTTTGTCGAGGATGTCTTCCATCTCTTTCTCAAAGCTCTGCAGGTCTGCTTTGCTGTGGGTCTGTTGCAATTTGCGCCCCATACTGGCCATGCCGTTGATCTGCTCTTCGAGCTGCTGGCGCAGGCCAAACAGCTCATGCGAACAGGTAATCACAGCTTTGATATAGTGGTAATACTGCTCCAAATAGGCCAAGAGGCGGCGCAATTCCTGCACATTGAATTCAACTTCAAGCCGGGTCAGTTTTTCCTGGGTCTCTTGGTAAAAGCTCAGCAGGCCATAGTGACGGTTGTTGAGATTGAGCAGTTCATTTTCGAGGCAGGTGGGCAGGGGCTTTTTTTCTTGGTAAATATTCTGGTTCTGCAGCAATATACCCTGCTCGACCTCGATATAGAGTTTTTCCAAAGGTGAAAGCATTTTTTTATTTTTGCTCGGGGCCTCTTTGCCTTTGTCAAGCACAGATTTGAGCTGCTTAAAATTGATCACGGCCGTTTAACCCGCCCGGCGGATGGTCAAAGGGGCTTCGTGCTGATCGGTAAGCAATTGGGAGAAAACCTGTCCCGGTTGCTGCAGACGTGTTTCAATCGCATTGGCGTTGTCTTCAACTTCTGAGCTGTGGCTGTTGAGTTCCAGATCGTAGGCACAATAGCTGTGAACGGTCTGAAATTGTGAGCGGGCCAGACCGAGCGGGCGATTGCCCCTCACTGCTTCGCGCCGTTCGAGTTCATCAAGGGGGCAGTGCAGCCCGACCAACCAAATCTGATAAGGTTGCAAAAGGCGCAGGGCCTTGCGCAGACAACCCGGCTCTTCGAAGACGGTATCGACAATCAGGTCGAAGCCCTCCGAGGCCCAGAGGGCAATATTTTGGTAAAAGACCCGGCGCAGGCGCTCGTAGGGCACAGTATTGAGATTGGACCCCGCTGGAAAAGCGCGAAAGCAATCGTCAATCGACAGGCGCACCCATTGGTGTTTACTTTGGGCCTGAAAGGTACGTGCAAGGGAAGATTTACCGGCACTGGAAGTGCCATTGATGATAATGATTGATGCGGTCATATCCTTCATTATCGCGACTCACTCGGGACTTGGCAAGCACGAATCCGAGACAAAAATCACAATTGGGGATACGCTTGGGTTTAGTCGTTTTTTTTGAGCGTACCGTGTTCAAACATCAAGGGCAGCAGGCTTTGAATATCCGGAACCACCACCACAGGGCCTTGGCGTCCTTGCATCAAAATCCGCACAGGAGAGCCGTGGCGGGAGCTGTACTCGGCGATCACCTGGCGACAGAGCCCACAGGGGGTGACCAAATCCTCGCTGTCTGTGGAGCCTGAAACCGTAGTCACAGCGAGTGCCTCCACCGCTTCTTCGGGGTATTGTGCACCGGCAGCAAACATACAAATGCTCTCTGCACAGAGCCCCGAAGGATAGGCAATGTTTTCTTGGTTGCTGCCGCTGATAATCTGGCCATTGGTCAAGCGAACCGCTGCGCCGACCTTAAAATTGGAATAGGGAGAATAAGAATTGGCCGTCGCTTGACGCGCGACTTCGAGCAAGGCCCGATCTTCCGAAGGTAAATCTTCGGGCAGGTCAAAAATAGCTAATTCGGTCTTTAAAACGCGGTGGTGAACGGCCATATTGCACTTTCTGAATCAAAAGATGGGAAGTTATTATAGCCTGCCCATGGGTCAATTCAGAAGCAGATAGCGCGCTTTCACACAGGGGTTTAAAGAATGCGTTTGCCAAAAGCCGACTGGATCAATTCGACGCCCAGTTCAGCAGTTTGGTTGCCCCAGTCCAGAATCGGATTGAGTTCAACCATCTCCAGGCCAATCAAACGGCCTGTGCCTGCGATTTTTTCCATCAACAGATGGGCCTCGCGGTATTTGATCCCACCTTTGACAGGCGTGCCGACACCGGGTGCAATTTTGGGGTCGAGGCCATCAAAATCAAAAGAGAGATGGATGCCTGCGGTGCCTATTCCGGCAATTTCAATCGCCTCACGGATGATGGCGGGCATGCCCTTTTCGTCGATATCTGTCATGGTATAGGCGTGTACGCCGCTGTCGCGCACAATCTTTTTCTCTTCGATGTCCACATCGCGCAGGCCAATCAAGACCACGTGTTCGGGCTTGATCTTGGGGGCAAAGCCACCGAGATTGACCAATTCAGGTGATCCCATGCCCAGATTGACCGACATCGGCATGCCGTGGATATTGCCGGTGTGGGTGGTGTCGGGGGTGTTCATGTCGGCGTGGGCATCGATCCAGATCACGCCAATCTGCTCACCTTTGGTGTGGTAATAGGCGCTGATACCGCCAATGGTACCAATTGCAATACTGTGATCGCCCCCCAGCACCAGTGGAAAATTTCCCCGCATCATAATGTCAAAGACCTTGTCGAAATGGGTCTGGCAGGCCAAGGTGATCTCTTCGAGAAAGCGCGCATTGGTCTGCCCGATCTCGAGCGATTCAGGGATCGCCACAGAGATATTGCCTTCGTCTTGCACAAGATAGCCCATCTCGCGGATGGCCTTTTCCAAACCGGCAATGCGAAAGGCCGAAGGCCCTGCATCGACCCCGCGGTGTCCTGCGCCCAAGTCGAGGGGAGCGCCCAAAATAGAAATAATCTGATCTTTACGCATAACAAGGTTTACCTCTTGAAATCCAGGCATTTGAAATCCAGTCTTATTTGCTCAGTATAACAAGAAGAGAGAGGTGAGGTGGCTTGGTTGGTGTTTAGACAAGCCAGCTCACCCTGACGGGCGCAGCTTATCTGGCGTGGGAGAGAGCAAAACCAGGGAGAAAATCATCATGCTGGTGTCTGAAAATCCGCAGTTCACCACAGCAGAGCAGTAAGGGATTCCAATACCTTGTTAGAAACCTGAATCATTGCCCACAATCAAAGAATACAAACACACACTATTTCTCCAAGGAGCCCATTCATGAAATTTCAAAAATCTTTGTTGGCCTTGGGTTTGGGCCTGCTCACGGGCACCTCTGCCTCAGCCGCCACATTGGCCGATTTAGAGCGCGGCCAATTGGACATTCGCCTGATTGATACCTCTGGCCAGGACTATATCCAAGCTCAGGGCATTTTTGATGCCCCTGTGGACAAGGTCTGGCAAACCCTGACAGATTTTAAAAACTACCCGCGTTATTACCAAAACCTGACCCGCTCTGAAATTCGCTCCCGCAGCGGCAATCAGGCCAAGGTCTATGTCAAATTTAACTTTCCCTTCCCGGTCAACGAAATTTGGGTGCTCAATCAATACACCCTCGATGCCCAAAACAAGCGCCTGAGCTGGAAAATGCTCGACGGCAATTTAAAAGACAGCGATGGGGTTGGCTCGTGGACGCTCAAGCCGCACAAGGGCAAGACCCTGGCGACTTACCGCCTGAATGTGAATCCCTCAGGTGGTAATTGGCTGCAAAAACAAGCGGTCTTTCAAACCACACCACGCGTTTTTCAGTATTTGAACCAGCAGATGGGTTCGTAAGCAGACTTGAGTCAGTGCAAAGCCCAGCGCCATGAATGATGGCGCTGGGCTTTTTAGCTGGAAAGTCTAGCCCAAATGCTCTTTGAGAAACTCGTTGGTTTTTTCGGGAGACATGCTTAACATTTGGCTGATAGCATCAATGAATTCTTCAATGGAAAAGTTTTGGTCTCCGTCATAGTCAAAAATGAAGTTGATCATGCTGCCAGATTCCTGAAAAGAGACTTTTTGGTCGCGATTGAGATCTTTGCCTTGAAAGAATTTGGTCAAGGCATTTCTTAAATTGGCTTCGGAATAGCGCTCAGAGAAGACTGCGTTTTTTCCTGTCTGGAGTTCGGCCAAATTCAAGCGGCCATCGCGGTTGCTATCGACTTCAGCAAAACGGGCGACCACGGCTTTGTTAACAAGACGGCTGAATTCTTGAGCATTGAGGGCCTGGTCGGCATCTTTGTCGAGGGTGGCCAGTAATTTTCCGGCCAAGAAGTTGCGGTATTCATCCATGCTGTACCAGCGTGAAACACCTGCGCGGGCCTGAACCGGGCGAGCTGTGCTGGCAGAGCGGAGTTGGGGATTGAGTGCAGCCGAAGGCATAAGTTGAGGGCCAGATTGGCAGGCGGTGAGCAGGAGAGCGGCAGACAATAAGGCAAACAGAGATTTTTTCATGGGGAAAGATCATCCTTCTACGCTTTGATGATCTGATTATATCTTTGCAATTCAGAATCCTGACGCGGATTGCCTCAAGCTTAGTCGAATCTTAGCTTGGATTTAGTACTCAGATTTAGTACTCATAATCTGGGTCGGTGGCCGCAATCGAAATCCCTGCAGGCACAGGATAATCGCGTTTTTTCAGGGTTTGCTCCAGGGCTATCAGGGTCGCCCAGATATTGGGCAGGTGTTGGTAGCCCAAATGGCCCACGCGAAAAATCTGGCCGGTGAGTTTGCGCTGCCCACCGCCGAGCACAATATTGTATTCTTCGAGCAAGCTCGTGCGGATATCGTCAGCATCGAGGCCGGGAGGAGGATAGACCGGTGTGACAGCCCGCGAGGCATGGCGTTCGTCGGGGATCATCAGCTCCAGGCCCATGCCCTTTAAACCTGCGCGAACAGTTTGCATCAGGTGCAAATGACGGGCCTGAATCTGCTCCAGACCTTCAGCTTGCATCATCCCGAGCGCCACTTTGAGGCCATAAAAGAGCGGAATCGGCGGGGTCCAGGGAGTCCAGCCCTGTTCAGCGTATTCACGGGTGAGTGAAAAATCCAGGCTGAAGCGCGGCAACCTGGCCTGGGCATGCGCCTCCCAGGCCTTGGGCGAGAGGGCCACAAAAGCCAAACCGGGGGGGACCATAAAGCCTTTTTGCGAAGCGCCCAAGACCACATCCAGGCCCCAGGCATCCATCGGCAGGGGGGTTGAGGTCAAGCTCGAAATGGCATCAACGATCACCAAAGCTCCGTGTTCGCGCACAATGGCA
>JBIKWL010000250.1:0-4895 GCA_044356335.1 Candidatus Sericytochromatia bacterium | reverse complement strand
TGCGGCAGTGAACCACGGCGATCACGGGGCTCGATTGGCTTATCATTTCTAAGCTGCCTATGCGGCAGTGAACCATGCGACTGCAAAAGAGATATTTTATCGGCATTTCTAAGCTGCCTATGCGGCAGTGAACAAAATATTTTGTTTGAGCCTTTTTCGGGTTCGTTTCTAAGCTGCCTATGCGGCAGTGAACGATCAGTGGGTTAAAATCGCCGTGCCTGCCCTTTTCTAAGCTGCCTATGCGGCAGTGAACGCTACTCACACGCTCCCGGCTTTGTCTACGGTTTTCTAAGCTGCCTATGCGGCAGTGAACAAGGCGATTATTTTGCAAACAGAAAAGCGGTTTTTCTAAGCTGCCTATGCGGCAGTGAACTGTCTTTTTCAGCGAATCGTTTTCGTCTTCAATTTCTAAGCTGCCTATGCGGCAGTGAACACCCACGGCGATCAGGCATACCAAGACCTTTTTTTCTAAGCTGCCTATGCGGCAGTGAACAGATTTATATATGGGTTCAATTAAAACACGGCAATCCCTTGAGTATGATTTTAACAAAAAAACCAAACATTTTCGCAAACAAAAATAAAACCTGGATTTTTCAATGGTTCTCAAGACTCTCAAAAAACAATGGATCAAATGTATTTTAAGTGGTATACTTATGTATTAAATTAAAGACAACTACCCTCCCTTTTCCAAGTGTTATCACACAGTCCTCGTTAATCATTTTGAAGCAATGCGTTAAAAATAAACTCAGATTTATCCGCCAATAGGAGAAACTATGCAGACAAATAGGGTTCCAAATTTTCAGCTTCTTTCGAAGAATTACCCACAACACCAACTCGCCGAAGAATCTTACAGATTATTGGCTGAGCCTATTCTAGAAAAAGTGCGAAATGGCCATCTCAACAAAACCAAAGCTAAATTTGATATCGCCAAAAAACTGGGTATTTCCCCAGCGGCATTACCAGGTCCTCTCAGAGAGGCTGTCAACCAAGCTGAAATTGAAGCCCACAGGCGATTTCAAAACTTTGGTCAACAAATGGAAACTGTGCGGGTCGCTCGCCTGAGGCAAGAAAATCTAATGGAGCAAGATAATCTGCTTGTGATTCAAGAAGTAGCTTCAGATTCAATGCAATCCCATGCCTATCTCGAAATCGATTAAAGCCGATACTAAACAATGAAACACCCAAGTATTGAAAACAGCGCACTAAAAAGCATTTTAACGTCTAAGCGTGCCAATATCTTTTATTTGGAGCATTGCCGTGTGATGCTCAAAGGCGGTCGGGTCTTATACCTCACCGACGATCCTACTCAGAAAGAAAAACAATACTGGAATATTCCCATTGCCAATACCACTGTGATTTTGCTCGGAACAGGCACGTCAATTACCCAAGCAGCCGTCCGAATGCTCGTTTCTGCACAGGTGATGATTGGATTTAGTGGCAGTGGCGGCACTCCTTTGCTGGCCGCTCAAGAAATAGAATGGTTCTCCCCACAAAGTGAATACCGTCCCACAGAATATCTCCAAGGCTGGCTTTCTTTCTGGTTTGATGAAGAGAAACGCTTGAAAGCAGCCCGAGAATTTCAACTCGCTCGCATGAGCTTCTTAGAAAAAGCCTGGAAGAAAGACAGAGATTTGGCAAAACATGGCTTTTACACCGATGATCAAGACCTAGAAAAGGCAATAAATGGGTATCAAAGGGCCATCAAAAACTGTTCTGTCGTAGGGGACTTATTACAAAGTGAAGCCATTTTCACCAAAAGTCTCTATAAAGCAGCAGCAAAACGCACACAACAAGAGGGTTTTATCCGCGAACACCGTTCAGAGGATTTGGCAAATTCTTTTCTGGATCATGGAAATTATTTGGCTTATGGTTTAGCTGCCACAACCCTCTGGGTCTTGGGTATTCCCCACGGTTTGGCTGTTATGCACGGTAAAACCCGACGCGGAGCTTTGGTCTTTGATGTAGCTGACTTGATCAAGGATGCCCTGGTTTTGCCCTGGGCCTTTATTTCGGCCCAAGAGGCTTTAACAGAACAGCAATTCAGACAGCAGTGTCTGGAGGTCTTTACCCAACATCAGGCCTTGGATTTTATGTTTGATCACGTCAAAAAAATTGCGCTGCAAGGAAGAGCAGAATGATCGTCACCCTTGTCTCGCAATGTGAGAAAAAGGCCTTGGCCAAAACCCGTCAAATTCTCGATGCCTTTGCCAATCGCATCGGTGACAATACCTGGCAAACAGTAATCACCCAAGCTGGATTGGATGCTGTTCAGGCTTCTTTGCGTAGAACCGCCTCCAAGAATACAGCTGTGGCCTGTCACAGACTGCACGGTTACAGCCGCACCGAGTTGGTCTGGATTGTCGGCAATCGCAAAAAATTCAACTCAGAAGGTCATGTTCCTGTGCATACGACTCAAGCAGATATTCTGCCTCAAGAAGATCATTGGCATTACCTACCGCTGATCAAAACCCTAACAGCCTTGGCAGCTTTGTTTCATGATTGGGGCAAAGCGACATTGCGATTTCAAAACAAGCTGAAACAAAAAACATTGTCCGGCGACCCACTGCGTCATGAATGGATTTCTTGTTTGCTCTTACACGCCTTTGTTCACTGTGGTTCTCAAATTGAGAATGATGAAGATTGGCTTCAACGCTTATTAAAAAGCGAATTGGATGAAGATTGCTTAAAAAAAGATTTAAAAAACATTCAAAAACCCTTGGCAAATTTGCCGCCAGCAGCTGGTTTAATTGCTTGGTTGGTGCTTTCTCATCACCGCTTACCCATGCCCAACGAAGAAAAGGATAAACTAAAAGGATTCAGACTTGAAAACTTCACTTCAGCAGGAGCATTCATCAAGGCTACTTTTGGCTATGAAAACAAACAAAACGCCCAAGAGTATGTAAAAGAAATCTCCAAATGTTTTGAGTTTCCAGAGGGACTTTTGAGTCAGTCAGACCCGTGGCTAAAACAGCTGAAAAAATGGTCTGCCCGCTTGCTCGAACAAATGCCGCTCCTAATAGAAGCATTAGACAATGGCTGCTGGCGTTTGCTCTTGCACCATTGTCGACTTTCTCTAATGTTGGGAGATCATTGCTATTCTTCTCAACCCCAAGACATCAAATGGGTGAGCCCTGTCAAACTCATCGCAAATACAGACAGACAATCCGGTAAACCCAAGCAAAAACTGGATGAACACTTGGTAAATGTAGCTCAAAAAGCACTTCACGTCAGCCATGTTTTGCCCATTTTTGCCAACCATCTCCAGGTCGCGCATGATATCCAAACCTTAAAAAAGAAAAGTCCCCCAGATTTTGCTTGGCAAGACAAAGCAGTCAAAGAAATAAAAGTGTGGCGAGCACAACTGCCTGAGTCTGTAAAAATAGAAGAAACAGGCTTCTTTGCCGTCAATCTAGCAAGTACCGGCTGTGGCAAAACATTGGCCAATGCAAAAATCATGCAAACCTTGTCAAAAGACCGTACCAGTTTGCGTTATGCTCTGTGTTTGGGTCTGAGGACCTTGACCTTGCAAACCGGAGACGAATACCGTCAGCGCATTGGACTGGATGAAACCCAAATGGCTGTTATGATTGGATCCCAAGCCGTTCGAGAATTACACCAAATTCAGAAAATGGCTCAAGAGGATGAAGCACAAACCATCGCTTCTTTGGGTTCTGAATCGTTGGAGCCTCTGTTAGATGGAGAAATCGATTACAGTGCCCCTATTCAAGACGACCATTTTAATACCGTTTTGACCACAAATAGGGATAAGCAATTTTTAGACGCTCCGGTTTTGGTCTGCACCATCGATCATATGATGGCCGCTACCGAAACCAAAAGGGGAGGAAGATATATACTACCCTCCTTGCGTTTGCTCTCATCTGATCTGGTTATTGATGAAGTAGATGATTTTGATGGTTCTGATTTGATTGCGATTGGTCGTTTAATTCATTTGGCAGGCATGCTTGGGCGCAAAGTCATGATCTCATCGGCGACAATACCCCCTGATTTGGCCGAAGGCTATTTTAACGCCTACCGTTCAGGATGGTTGCTTTATAGTCAATTTTGCCAAGTTAGCAACACCATTGCCTGTGCCTGGATCGATGAATTTAATACCTTAATTGTTCCTCAGGCATCTACCTCAGAATCAAATAAAAACTACAGCCAATCTCACCAGCAGTTTATCTCCAAGCGCGTTACCAATCTGTCCAATCCGACCAAAGTACCGATCAGACGTAAAGGCCAGTTGGTGCTTTGTGAAGATCTATGTGAAGAAAAAAATGAAGAGACTTTAAAAAGGCGCTATTTTGAACGTGTCCGAGAAACGATTTTGGCACAACATTCTCAGCATTTTTTGGTAGATCCAAAGAGCCAGAAAAAAGTATCTGTGGGTGTTGTACGTGTTGCAAATATTGAACCATGTATCTCTTTGGCACAATATTTACTTCAGGCCGAGTGGGATGCGGATATGCAACCCAAAATCATGGCTTATCACAGCCGACAGGTCATGTTGTTGCGTAGTTTTCAGGAATCGCATTTGGATGAGATTTTGCAGCGGACGGAACGCGGCGAAAAAACCCCTCGGCTATTTAACAATCCAGTCATTCGTCAGCATTTGGATACCTCTTCAGCAGAGAATGTGATTTTTATTCTGGTAGCCACCCCTGTCGAAGAAATTGGTCGCAACCATGACTTTGATTGGGCTGTTGTAGAGCCCTCTTCTTTCCGTTCAATCATCCAGTTATCTGGACGAGTGCTCCGACATCGCAAGCAAAGCGTAGAAACAGCCAATATAGCCATCATGCAGTACAATTTGAAGGCCCTTCAGGGAAAACCCGTGGCCTATACGCGTCCTGGTTATGAACAACCCCCAGGCAATGCAAACGGCCAACTCCAAC
>JBIKWL010000249.1:0-4940 GCA_044356335.1 Candidatus Sericytochromatia bacterium | reverse complement strand
TCTGTAAATCTCTTTTGATCGTAGCCAGTTGATGACCGCCATTGCCGTTCTGTTTTCAAATCACTTATACTTATCTTCATAAGCTACATTTTACACAGCATTTTTCATTGCAACAGGTCTAATATTCCTCTAGCTCATGAAATTCGGACTTTAGTATTGCTTGCCAAGGATGGCTATGCTGTACGACATATTGGTGCAACTACTAAAGGACCAGATTTGAATCTGCGCCCCTATGGGGCAGCTGAAATTCCTGAGCAGCTTTGGGATTTAAAGTCTACAAACAAAACAAATAATATAGATAACGCATTTAAGAACTCTTTCCGTGAAACTTCTAGAAATTTTGAGTATTTTATCAACAATAATGTTGCTATTAGAGTAGTGATTGATATGAGCCCTCAGTACAGCAAAGCAGAGGTCATTGCTAAAATACAGAGGATTCAGGCAGAAGGATTTAATGACTTGAAAAAGGCCCTGACTCAAATGCAGGAATTGCTCGTTTACTGTACTGATGGAGTGGTTTATTACGCTGGAGGAAAAATTCAATAGGCCATGGGAGGGGAATTATCTGTCGTATTTGATGTCCAAAATAACAAAACAGAGTTACTTTGGAAAATTATGAATGAACTCAGACCAGGGTATTCTGCGATCATGGCTGAAATGCTGCAGGATTACAACCGCAGGGACTTTTCTGAAAATCCAAGAAATGTTGTAGCGTCAGATCCTCTTGTCTCTGAAAAAGTTACGCAACCAAAACTGAATTGGTCTACATTTGTTGACCGTAACAATCAGTTTGTCAGAACTGAAGAGTTGACTGAAGCACACGCTTGCCCTCTATTTGTGCATGCTGTGCTTTCTGCTTTCCCCTGGTACTTGGAGCTGGGGTCATCTCCCTTGCCAGATGCCCCTGTAATGGCCAGATTAAGTCTGCCTTACTATATGCGTTTTTTTTGGGATGAAACACTTCATTACCGCAGTTTGGGGCGTCGGGTTGCGCACGAGTTTGCAAGGATTCTCGGAGCTACGAAAGCTATTTTTTTTGAAGTACCAAATTTTGACCCTGAAAATACGGCCTATGGTATTTATGTCCATGAAGAGATCATGCCAAGTGAAGATTACAATTATGAGACCCATACCTTTCATGGTTATACCCCATCTTGTTCAATCGATTATTTTCTTTCCCGTCTTGAAACGCTTGGGCCGCCTTTGGATTTGAACACAATTTACACAGATCTTGATGCCTTTATTCGTTCACGGGGATTTGATCCTGCTGAAAATGATGAGAAACGTTTTGCAGCCTATTTTGTAGAGACACTTAAATTTTAAATTTGATTTTTACCAAATTTTCATCTTTGGTATTTTAAGATGAGTATGCAATACGTTGATGTTATCCTGGATGTGAAAAACAATCAAAGTCAAATTATCTGGGAGCTCTTTGAGCGAATGCGGCCCGACCGCTCTTCGGCCATGCGTGAATACCTTGAGAAGGCGCTCCATGTGACCAGTGGTCATACAGAAGAAGATAAAGATATTTTTCAAGCGAAATATTTACCTCGATTTGAATATGCTGTTTGGCTCAATGAGCAACTTCAAAATTTTAGAACTGAAAATGTTGAAGAGGCCAAACAATCACGAAACAGGCCCCGATGGCCCGCTGCGCATTCAGGTACTCGACTCGTATTTCTCGCCCAATGGCGATGGGGTCAAAGACAGCCTGAACTTTAAGGTGATAGCCGAGACCTCAGAAGCTTATTCGGTGCAGGTCAAACGCAATGGGGCGACGGTCAAAAGCTGGGCGGGCCTAACCGGCGAGCAAAACCTGAGCTGGGATGGGAAGCAGAATGGGCAGGTCTTGAGCGACGGCAATTACCGGATTGTGGCTATGACCGAGAAGCAGCGGGACCGTGTGCGGGGTGAGAAGATGGTGGTGCTGGATAATACTGCGCCGTCATTGAGAAAAGCAGATATAGTAAAAAAATCCGGTCAAGGTTTGATTACTGCAACTTTGTATGATATAGGTTCAAAAATAGACTGGAATAGCCCTCAGTTTAGTCTCAGTGAAGCCGTTGCTGGTGTCACCACCTCTTTTCCCGAAAAACAAACCACAGAACATAACCTGGGAAGTGTCGACAATGTTTTTCTTGAACGTCTCCGTTCTCGTCAGGTTCAGGTTCGCCTGCGTGTAAGCGATCGGGCAGGCAATGTTCTGGATACACCCCTTGATGATTTTGGCGTTAAAATCACCCTTTCATCAGTGGAGTTTTTAGAAGATAAAATCGTGCTCAAAGGAAAAGTCAAAGACCAAGAACAAAATTTTGATATATATTCACTCAAAGCAGACTTCTTTGATGATGTCGTGGTTTTAAAACAAGAGGTTGTCAGTGCCACCGCTTCAGGAGAGTTTACAATTGAAGTAACTGAGTATGATTTTGCAGATGCACTTCAGGATAAAATTGATAATAGCAATCAAGACTTCGAAGAATATCCCATATCTGCAAAGGTATCCTCTTCCTCTTCAGACTTCCGCACCCAAGCAGAAAATGGGCGTTCGGTAGTTTCTAATATTAAAAAAGGCCATGCTCCGGTCATTGGATTTGAGCTTGAGACGACAGCAACTGTCATTGAAAATGGTGAAACAAGTAGCACAATGTCATTATCTGAAAATACGGGTGGTTTTTCAGTTTCTGCAGCCGCTCAAAATCAGTTCACTGTGAAAGGAAATACGCAGCTCCACCTAAAGTATGCGATCAAACCGAATATTCCCATCCCTGTGAAAGCAAATGTGACAATCAAAGGTTCAGCTTATCTGGCCTATCGAAAATCATCAAAAACGATGACTCATACAGAAGAGTTTTTGATTGAGCCCAGTTTTTGGAAAACAAAACCTAATGGCCCATTTGAAATTCAACACGATTGGTATGGGCGTGATGAACAAGACAGTGGCACATACGCACCCTTTGGACCTTATTTAGCTAAACCCGGTAAACATTTTACAGGTATTCAGATCACCCATAGAAGTGTTGTCGGGCCTGGAAATCCGAAATTTTTGACTCAGTTTAATAGTCTCAGATCTTCATCTGATAACGATATTATGGTTAACTTAGCGCAACCCAAATATCCCTTACATGTCCCAAAAGCATGGACAGACGCCCAAAAAGTACATATGTATGAGCGGCATGTCATGGATTATTTGTCTGAAAATCAGTACAATAAATGGACCATAGCTATGAAAAAATTTAATACTGAAGCAAATTTAGCACTCAAAAAATACGATGTGGCTCAAAATCACAAAGCAGCAGCAATAAATTTTACCAACATGGGCGACCTTGTAAAAGCAAAAGAGAGATTTAATGCCTATCTTTCAGCATTAAATGATTCGGCTACAACATTAGCAACAGCCTCCTCAACACTAAAGGGAGACCTTTTTCAAGCTGGTAATAGTTACGACAAAACGACTCGAAGTCCAAAAGGTTCGGTTTTTTACAGTGTTAAATTCAGTCCCGATCAATACAGCCAAATGGCTGAAAGTATTGCCAATTTAGCCGTTAAAACAGATACTTTACCCAGTGAGCCAAAATCGCAATTTGTAAATATCTTGGGTTGGCGCAGTGGGTGGCAAATTAATGCCCATGTTAAACTTGATAGCCATCAAATTGACACAGCCTATCCGGTTGCTGGCCCCATTTTAGAAGGTCAAGAATTGATCAGCTACTATACCTCAAAAGCTGGGGCAATGTTGCCATTTATGGATTTATCTTACTCCAAAAAAGGAGGAAATCCTGAAGTATTTTTTACTCTCAAAGTGGTTTCTTTTATGGAAAACTTTCGGTTAAAACCGGATGCGCCAGCATTACAAAGGTTGAAAAGATAAGATGATTCTCGTGGAGAAACACCGTGAATTTCACAACCTTGCTTTTCCAGTCCTGATCTGGCCAGATGAAGAAACCATTTGGGCAACAGATAATGAAGTAGGTTTCGAGCTACATCAAGGACATCTCAATAAAAACAAAATACAGCGATTGCGTCCAAATTTGGACTCAAATGCAATTTCGCTATCTCCAGATCACCAATGGGTAGCTGTTTACGACTTATATGAATTGCGCATTTTTAATGCTTTGAATCAAACTCAGGTTGCAGCTTATCCATACCTACCTCCTAAAAATCTTAATATGGCTGAAGAAGAGATTGAAAAGAGTGAGTCAAAAGAACCAAATTTACGTGTTTATTGGAGTCACGATTGTGAATATTTGGCTTTCGCTCGAAATCACAACAATGTGATGATTGTAGAACGAACTACTGGGCAACAAAGTCAAGCTTTTGGCTATCCAGATTTTCAATCCATGCTTAAGTCCGAGGAAAGAACAAGAGGTTCTGCTTTGGACTCAAATGTTTTCATGGCTTTTCATCCTGATGGCAATCGTTTAGTTTTGGCTTATCACAATTGGGATATGGGGGGCTATGGTGATGAGAGGATTGGTTTATGGGATTGGCACGGCAAAACCTTGTTACAAACCAAACAAATTTCAGAAGTGTCTGGTAGACTCCGAAGTCTGGACTTTAGCGCAGACGGTTCTGAGTTAATTTTGAGCGCCCATGAAAATGATGTCTTTGACTTGGACCATGGCGTGTATATTCTGGACAGCCAGACCCTAAAAGAAAAGCGGCGGATTGTGCTGGACCAATACCAAGGTTTTTCAGCCTGTTTGGACCCTTCGGGCCAATACCTGGCCACTATATTACACAATTGGGATCCACCAGAGAACAGCCGTTATTTTCCCAAAGGAGATTATTTGGCCCTTTGGGACTTGACCAGCATAAAAAAAATCTTTGAACAAGAGATCACAGAGACAGAGCACATTAGTTTGACATGGAGCCCTCATGGTAATTATTTAATCACAGGAGTAAACAGGGCAAATCCTTATTCTGAATATGTTTCACAAGGC
>JBIKWL010000248.1:0-4968 GCA_044356335.1 Candidatus Sericytochromatia bacterium | reverse complement strand
TTTTCCCCAAGCCGTTTTCAAATTGCTGGGCCCCAATCACAGTGAGTCGAATCTTGAACTGACCCTCTCCCTGCAACCCATGCCCCCGATTGCCTTAAGTGAACTGCCTGAACACATGCCCAAAGGCTATCACAAGCTGTTTGAGGGCTGGGAAATGTTCAAGTCTGAATTGATTGAGCTGCCAGATCAACGCCAGATCTATCTGCTCAGTGGGCGTTTTCAGCTTCAGGGTCAAACCCTCGCCATGCAGCAGTATTTTATCCCAGGGCGCGACAATGGGGGATTTTTGTTGACCTATCTCTGCCAAGCCAAAGACTATCCCCAATGGGAAGGGGTCTTCAGAGCCTCTGCTTTAAGTTTGCGGCTTTTGCCCCAAAGCTAAAGGTTATCCCAGTAAAAGCAGGGGCTCAAAAAAGACAAAAGCGTGCCTGGCAGGAGTCGAACCTGCGACACCCGGCTTCGGAGGCCGGTGCTCTATCCACTGAGCTACAAGCACGTTTGGTGAAAACCTTCACGTTTTGTCATTCTAACACAAGCTATTTGGCTTTGAGTATCTTGCCCAGCTCGGCTTTGAGCTGTTCCAAATTCCAGGTCGCAGAGAGCGGCTCACGCGGGTCTGACATGATAGTGTGGTCTTTGAGCACAAAACCTGCAGCTTTGACCTCGTCGATATAGGTCACCAACCGTTTGGTTTCACCCCAAATACGCTCTTTGCAGGGCTTGGCACAGTTTTTCCAGGAGCGATCAAAATCGTCGCGCAGGCTCTTTTGGGCCCCTTCAAGGTAATTGATCTTGACCACGGCATGGCGCCAGCGCACCCCTTCCCACTGGGGTTTGGCAATTTCATCGCGGAAGTATTGCAAGACGGGATCTTTGTCCATTTCGGGGCGTTTAAACACATCCCCGACAAATTTGAGGTTCTGATCGGTTTTTTCCGAGACGCCGCTGCTGCCGCGCATGCCATTAAATTTGTCTTCGATCGAGCTGATGTATTTTAACTGTTCCGCTGAGACCGTTTTGCCATCGTATTCCCAGGTGCGCCACTCGCCGACATAGAGCCCAATTCGGGCCACCCGTGAGCGCAGGGCCTTGATCTGTTCAGAGACAGGTCCATACTGGGGATGGCTCTTCATTTCAGGCCAAGGCGGGGTAAAAGTCCAGCGGCGCAAATCGTCATAACTGGGGGGAGTCCCCACACGCTCCAAGACCTTGCGGGGCGATGCGGCCACAGCCGCCAGATAGGTTTCCCAGGCCTGGATTTTGGCGCGGGTCTCTTCAATATTGCGATCGAGGCTTTGCATTTTGCGCGTGTCTTGGGGAGAGGCCCCGCCCGGCAATTTGATCGGCAATTGCGGAAACTGCGCCAAAGCGGGCCCACTCAAACCCACAGTCAGAATCAAAGTGGCAAAAAAGGTCAGTTGCAAATTGTGTTTAGCCATAAAATTACTCCCATCTTACTTGTCAAAGATTGAAAAACCCCTGTGAGACATGCTTTGAGTAGTATACGCCTCACCTGGAGAATCAACCAGCGGGGCCAGCACATCCAAATTGTGATCCCCCTCGCAGGAACAAGGCTCAGCGAAAACCCTTGCAGCACAGCCCTGAAACAGGTAGAATGATTCTCAATTGTCAAAACTGACATTTTCGGGCGGTTAGCTCAATGGTAGAGCATCTCGTTTACACCGAGGAGGTTAGAGGTTCGAGTCCTCTATCGCCCACCTTCCCCCTCTTAATTTAAAACAAATTCCCCCACTCCTCTTTATCTTTTCTTAATTTTGTGATAAGATCTACTTAATTTTCATTGAGGTTTGGTTATCCCCATGTCACAGCACAATCCGACCCGCTCCGGCCTCGTTTCTTTGGCCCTCGCTTCTTTGGCCCTCTTAATTGGTTGTAATGCCGCCCCTCAGGGTTTCGCTCCAGCCAATAACGCCAATGTTCGTGCCAATGCCGCACCCCAATTGTCCACCATGGCCAATTTTGAACCCACTTTCCAAAATTCCTTTGTCTCGCGCCGTTCGCTGGCCCGCACAGGCAATAGCATTGTCAAAGTGGCTTACCAGAACAACGCCCAGGCCAGCCAATTGGCTGAACTCGGCATGGATATCTGGATGGTGACCCCCAAATACATCATGGGTCAGGTCAACGAAGAAGTCTTCCAACGTCTGCAAATGAGCCGTTTGAACTTCTCCCTGATCAGCCCCGAACGTGGCATCAGCGCCAAAAATGACTTTGATCCCCAATACCACACCTACGAGGAAATGCTGGCCGAATTGCGCCAAGTTGCTCAGCAATACCCCCAATTGGCAAAATTGCACGATGTGGGTGATACCTGGCAGAAAGTCAACGGCGAAGGCAATCGCGATCTCTGGGCCATGAATATTACCGGCCCTGGCAACGGCAGCCAGAAACCCGGGATCGTCTTCTTTGGCAATCACCATGCCCGCGAATTGGTCACGGTTGAAATTCCGCTGATGCTGATCAAACACCTGCTCGAAAACTATGGCAAAGATCCCCGCATCACCGAATTGCTCAATACCCGCGATGTCTGGATTGTGCCGATGGTCAATCCCGATGGCCATATCGAAGCCGAAAAAGGCGCCAACTGGCGCAAAAACATGAACAAAAACGACGGCAACCGCTACCGCGGCGTCGACTTGAACCGCAACTATGGCCACAAGTGGAATACCGGCGGTTCATCCAACTCCCCCAGCAGCGACACCTATATGGGTAAAGCACCTTTCTCCGAGCCCGAAACCCAGGCCGTACGCGATTTTGTCAAATCCCGTCCGAATCTGAAGATCATGATGAGTTACCACAGCTTCAGCAATTTGATCCTCTGGCCCTGGGGCTATACCAAACAGCGGGTCAATAACCCCAAATTGGTTGAAATGGGCACCAAACTGGGTCAGTTGACCGGTTACACCCCCCAACAGGCCGCAGATTTGTATGTGGCCTCAGGGATTACCGATGACTTCACCTTTGGTGAACTCGGCCTGATGTCCTTTACCACCGAAATTGGCAGCTGGGGCGACGGCTTTGATCCTCCCTACTCCCGCGTGGCCCAATTTTGGAATGAAAACCGCGAAGCTGCGCTGTATCTGATCGACAGCGCCGGCAAGCTCGGTCGCTAAAAATTACGTCACCCCCTCCTAAAAAGGGAGAGCTTCGGCTCTCCTTTTTTTCTGGACCTTTGCGGCGTGGTATATTGATGACAGACTCAAACAGAAGGAATCACCTGCCATGATCACGATTAAAAGCGCGCGAGAAATTGAATTGATGCGCAAAAGCGGCCGACTTGCGGCCCAAACCCTGGACATGATCGCCGAACATATCAAACCCGGCGTCTCAACTGAAGAACTCAATACCCTCTGCCACGACTTCATTGTCTCCCACGGTGCTTACCCCGCCCCCTTGAACTACAAGGGCTTTCCCAAGAGCATCTGCACCTCGGTCAACGATGTCGTCTGCCATGGTATCCCAGATAAAAAACACATTCTCAAAGACGGGGATATCGTCAATGTCGATGTCACCGCCCTGCTCGAAGGCTTTCACGGCGATACCAACCGCACCTATTATGTCGGCACGCCCTCTGAGGAGGCCCGCAAATTGGTGGAATTCACCGAAAAGGTCTTACACGAGGCAATTGGCATTGTCAAACCCGGCATCCATGTCGGAGATATTGGCCATTTGATCCAAACCCGTGCAGAAGCAGAAGGTTATGGCGTGGTGCGGGAATTCACAGGCCACGGGATTGGCCGCGGCTTCCACGAAGCCCCTTCGATTCCCCACTATGGCAACCCTGGCAAAGGCCCCAAGATTCGCAAAGGCATGACCTTTACGATCGAACCCATGATCAACCTCGGCAAACCCGACCTGCACGTGCTCTCAGATGGCTGGACGGCGATCACCAACGACGGCAAAATCTCAGCTCAGTTTGAACACACCCTGGTGGTCACCGACACTGGCGCAGAAATTCTGACCCTCTCCAACTGATGCAAAGCGGCCTGTACGTCTGCGCTACGCCGATTGGCAATCTGCAGGATATCACCCTGCGGGTGCTCGGCGCGCTCAAAGAGGTGGATCTGATTCTGGCGGAAGACACGCGCCACACGCGCAAATTGCTCACCCATTTTGAGATCAACACACCTCTGCGATCTTTGCATGAGCACAACGAATATGAGCAGATCCCGGCCCTGCTGGCTGAGCTGGCAGGCGGGGCATCTTTGGCTCTGGTCAGTGATGCGGGCCTGCCTGCGGTGTCGGATCCCGGCGCAGAGCTGATCAAAGCCGTGCGCGAACAGGGTTATCCGGTCACGGTTTTGCCCGGCCCCTCAGCCGTCACCACCGCGCTGCTGCTGTCGGGAATGGCTTCGGGCACAGGCTTTGGCTTTATTGGATTTTTGCCACGGGCCTCGAAACAGCGCCTGGAACTGCTGGAGCAATACAGCCGCTTGGCCCTGCCGCTGATCTGCTTTGAATCGCCCCACCGGCTCAGCTCCACCCTGGCCGATCTCGAAGCGGTGCTCGGCAACCGCGAAGTGGCCGTCTGCCGCGAATTGACCAAAATCCACGAAGAGGTGATTCGCTTTCCCCTGCCCGAATTGCGGGCCTATTTTGCCCACCACCCGCCCCGAGGGGAGATCACCCTGGTGATTGCCCCGGCAGAAGAGCTGGCGGCCCCCGCTGAAGTGGCCGACAGTGAGAGTGTCCAAAGTGCCTGGCGGGAATTGCAGGCCCTGGGCCTGAACAAAAAAGAAGTGCAAGAGACGCTGCAAGAGCGCTTTGGGCTCAGTCGCAATGAACTCTATGGGCTCTTGTTGGGCAAAGCGGACTAAACCGACCAAGCAGACCAAACCCAATGCTCACAAAAGGTGTCCCCATTTTGTTAGCAGACCTGCATTTCCCCCTCCCGCCACTCCAGCAGCAGTGGCGGATTGACTGGCCGGTAGCGCTGATCGAGCGAGG